>JAWLEN010000128.1:0-6365 GCA_041686095.1 Candidatus Aminicenantota bacterium | reverse complement strand
CTGTTGGTCGACGGCTCTGAAAAATCAGAAAGGCGAATAAAAAGAGTCCTTCATAATGACCCAGCTACGGCTATTTTCAGGCATGCGGATGCAGGATATAAAAAAGCTATTGAATTTGCAAAAAGATTTGATCTCAACCAATTTAAATAATAGATCTAAGCTGTTCACTATAAAACTCTGCTTTTTTTTATGAATAGCTCAGGTTATAAGGAGAAGAGAAAATGTCTATTGATTTAAATGGAACTGGATTAACCATTAAAGATGTAGTCAGAGTGGCAAGACATAATGAGAAAGTATCTCTCCGCCCGGAAGCTGAAAAAAGAATAAAAAATTGCCGAGACATGCTTGAAAAAAAAATAAAGGCCAAAGAGATCATGTACGGAGTCAATACTGGAATCGGCGAATTTTCAGAAGTTATTTTGGATGATGAACAAATTGAAAAATTCCAGAAATACTTAGTGTACAACCATTCGGCGGGTATAGGAGATCCGGCTCCCATTGAATATGTCAGGGGCGCTATGCTGAGCCGCGCCAATGTACATGCTCACGGAAATTCTGGCTGCCGTCTTGAAATCACTCAGACTCTAGTGGAAATGCTGAACAAAGGAGTCACTCCTTTTGTGTGTCAAAAAGGCTCTGTAGGAGCTTGTGGAGACCTAGCGCCAATGGCGCAAATCGCATTAGTTCTCCTGGGAGAAGGAAAAGCCTATTACAAAGAAAAGCTCATGTCAGGCGGTGAAGCCATGGAAAAAGCAGGGATCTCCATTCCCGGACTCAAGGCAAGAGATGGGCTTTCCATTATAAATGGATCTAATCTTCTTACCGCCATGAGTGCTCTTTTTCTCTATGATGCTGAGAGGTGGCTTAAGCAGGCGGAAATTGCTGCGGCTATGTCTTTGGAAGCCTTAAAAGCTAATATGAAGCCGTACACCCCCAAATTGCACGAAGCACGCGGTTTCCCAGGAGCGATAAGGTCATCAAAGTCTATCTCTAAGCTGGTAGCCGGAGGAGACCTGGCAGAAGGAAAAATAAAATGCAAGGTACAGGATGCTTACTCCATGCGATCCACTCCCCAGGTCATTGGAACAGCTCGTGATGCTCTTTCCTATGCCCGGCTGCAAGTAGAAATTGAATTAAATGGAGTTGGAGACAATCCAATTTTCTTCCCTGAAGATGATCAGCAAATTTCAGGCGCTAACTTCCAGGGAACTCCGGTGTCTCTCCCCATGGACATGGCCGGAGTGGCTATCACCATGGTTTCAGTGATGTCAGAAAGACGCTTAAACAGGCTTAACAATCCAGCTTTGAGTGTGGGGCTTCCTCCTTTTCTGACTAAAGGAGCAGGCATGTTTTCTGGTCTTATGTTAAGCCAATACACCGCAGATATGCAAATCGTGGAACAGAGAATACTTTCCACCCCGGCTTCAATCCAATCCATTCCTGCCGCAGCTGACCAGGAAGATTTTGTTTCCATGGGCATGAACACAGCTATAAAAAATTTCCAAATCCTGGATAATGCTTATGGAATTTTAGGAATTGAATTTATTGCTGCAGCTCAGGCATTGGATTTCAGAGAATATAAAGTTGGAAAGGGGGTTTCTGAGGCAAAAAAAGTCATCCGAAAATATGTTGATTTTTTGGATGAAGATCGTCCTTTATACCCTGACCATACAAAAATGAAGGAAATTGTTAAGTCTTGTGAAATCCTGAAAAGAGTGGAAAAAGTTGTCGGTCAACTCGATTAAAGGACAAATCTGATCATGAAAACCAATAAAATCTATCAAAATATTGTTGAGACCATCGGAAACACCCCTATGGTGAAGCTGAATCAAATATCCAAGGATGTAAAATCAGATATATTTGCAAAATTGGAATTTTTCAATCCTGCAGGAAGTGTTAAAGATCGAATTGCCAAATACATGATTGAAGATGCAGAGAAAAAGGGAAAAATCAAACCAGGAGATACCATCATAGAGAACTCAAGCGGAAACACAGCTTTAGCTCTAGCTGTGGTTTGTTTGATCAAAGGATACAATCTTAAAATAGTTATCCGCGATTCCACTAGCCCTGATAAATTAAAGATACTTAGAGCTATGAATGTGGATTTGGTTCTGGTCGATTCAACCCTGCCTCCTGAATCTCCTGAAAGTTATAACAATTTAGCACCCAGAATTGCTGAAAAAACCCCTAACAGTTATTATTTAGACCAGCACAATGACCGTAAAAACAATGAAGCTCACTATAAAACCACAGGTCCTGAAATCTGGGAGCAGATGGATGGAAACATTGACTATTTTGTGGCTGGAATCGGGACTGGGGGCACCATATGCGGAGCGGCCAAGTTTTTAAAAGAAAAAGATCATAACATTCAGGTCATTGCCATTGATCCAAAAGGATCCATTTTTTATGACTATTTCCATACAGGAAAAAAAATAAAACCATCACCTTATTTAATAGAAGGACTTGGCGACGAATTTCTTATAAAATGTGTTGATTTCTCAGTCATAGATGATATTTACCAAGTGACTGATAAAATCGCTTTTGAAATGACAAGAAAAATATCAGAAAAAGAAGCTATTCTTGTAGGAGGATCTAGTGGAGCTGCTGTGTGGGGAACCCTTAAATTAGCTCGAAAAATTGATCGTCACGCCAGAATAGTCACAATATTTCCTGATTCAGCCAACAGGTACCTCAGCAGCATATTCAATGACTCATGGCTTAAGGAAAAAGGACTCATGACCTAAGTCATACTTGTTTATTGGATTTACTGGAGTTATAATTTAATGGTGGGGAAAATGAAAAAGTTTAAATATATAGGCTCGCTGTTCATCGTTCTCTTATTATTTGCATTAGCTGTCTTTCCTGTCCATGCCAAAGATTCACATTGCATCTGGACAGGAGTAAAAAAGATCGTAGCGGTCGGAGATATTCACGGTGATTACGATAATTTTATAACCATCCTAAAAGAGACAGGGATTTTATCCGATCAATTACACTGGAAAGCTGGACAAACACATTTTGTTCAAACAGGAGATGTGATGGATAGAGGCCCCCATACAAGAAAAGTGCTGGATCTTTTGATGAATATGGAGAATGAAGCACAAGAAGCCGGGGGGATGGTTCACTTTTTGATCGGAAACCATGAAGAGATGAATATCACTGGAATCTCTTTAGAGCAGGGTTATGTCTCTCCTGAGCAGTTTGTCTCTTTCCTTCCAGATAGATATAGGGAAAAGAAAGAAAGAGATTTTATTAGGGATCATAAAGCATCCGATTCTGATCAAAATAAACTCCTTGAACAATGTTGGTATCATCTAATGAATAATGACGAACAGGCCAAAAGAAAATATGTCATAAATTTCAATGAAAAGTACGGGAATTGGATTTTAAAACACAATGCGGTGATAAAGATAAATAATATTGTCTTTGTCCACGGTGGGATTAGCAAGAAATTTTCCAAATGGAAATTAGAACAAATCAATGACCGATCAAGATATGAACTGTCAATCTTACAAAGAGCTTATCTTAGAGACCTAACTCCAAAAATCGACCTGGAAATCGTTTTTCAGAGCGATGGCCCATTTTGGTACAGAGAATTAGCCAGACAGGATGAAAATTTTTTTAAATCAGAAGTGGATATCATATTTGACAATCTAGATGCTCGAGCCATGGTCATAGCTCATACCCCGAGAACAGGAATGGTTGCTTCCGAGGAAAACATGAGCCGTTTCAATGGAAGGGTTTGGATCATTGACACAGGAATATCTGAGGTCTACGGCGGTGTTCTCAGCGCTTTGATCATTGAAAATGGAAATTTCTTTATATGGAGTGAAACCAATGAAAAAAACGAATAATAAATTTTTATCCATTCTAGTTGTCTTAATGGTTCTCTTTCTTTCCTGTACATTTTCCATTAAGAGCAAAAATTCTATAAACCAAAATGAAATGGAAGAATTTTTAAAAAATGCTTCTATCATTTCAATCAAGAAAAACTTAGAAATGGGAAGAACTAACTTTTGGAGAGTTGTTCTTAAGGATGGAGAAAAAGAAATAAAAGCAATTTTTAAACATGTCAACAGACCAAGACCTGCTCTTCTTCCTGATTGCTATAAATATGAAATCGCAGCCTTCAATCTCAATAAGTTCCTCGGTCTTAATATTGTTCCTCCAACTGTTGAAAGAAAAATAAACAATCAAATAGGTTCTCTCCAACTCTTCATAGAAGAGGTGATGACTGAAAGAGACAGACAAATCAGAAACATCCAACCAAAGAATTCCCAAGAATTTAATAAAGACCTGGATGTGATCAAGATATTTGAAATCCTTGTTTATGACCAATGCAGTGATATCAATGATACTCTCATTCAATTGGATAATTGGAAAGTCTGGAGAGTTGATTTCTCTGAAGCCTTCTCTCCTTCTCCTGATATTTCACCTGAATGCCGTATTGAGCGCTGTTCTGAAAATCTATATGAAAAACTTCTTGATATAAACAACAGCAGATTGAAATCAGAGCTGGATCCTTATTTAAATAAAAGAGAGATCAATGCATTGTTAGAAAGAAAAAATATAATCATTAGAACAATCAGAAATCTCATCAAACAATATGGCAAAGAGGCTGTGCTTTTTTGACAGATATTTTTGCAGAAAGAGCAGAAAATTTTTAATAAATATTTGACATTTACTGCTTTTATGAAGAAAATTTCCTTAACCTGAATGAAACTAGGAGTAAGGAGGGTAAGAATGAAAAAATTTCTCAAATTTACTTTTCTATTGATATTTATTATTGCATTCAGTTTCCAGACATTTCCTCAATTCACACCTGAAGAAGTAGAGGAAATGGAGAAGTGGGAGGAATATCTAAAAACAGCAGAGATCACAGGACATGAACAGATGAGGAGCCGGGAAGCTGTTACCAACCCCTATGTACTTCAATTAGAAAAAGATGGAGTTGCCAAACAAGCCTTATGGAAAAATCCAGAAGGACGCATGAAAGGTTTTTTAGAAGGCTGGCAGTGGGAAATCGCTGCCTATAGACTGAGTAATTACTTGGGACTGAATATGGTTCCCCCCACTGTTGAAAGAAGATTCCAAGGCAGCAGGGGCTCGTGTCAGCTCTGGATCGATGCCTGGATAAGCCTGAAAGACAAATATGACAAGAAAATAGATGTTCCTTCCATTAAAGTGTTTTACTGGAACAGAGCCCTTTATCTTCAGAGAGCTTTTGATAACCTCATCGCGAATGAAGACAGACATCAAAATCAATTTTTGATCACCGAAGACTGGCGCATGATTCTGATTGATCACTCCAGAAGCTTCAGGACTTCGAGAAATTTCACAAAAAAGTTGATCTATGATGAAAATTACAAAGAAGGTGCCAGACTCATGAAACAGCTGCCCAGAGATTTTGTGGAGAAATTAAAGTCTCTGAATCATGAAGTCATAAGGAATGTCGTGGATGAGTATCTTACAGATGAAGAAATAGAAGCTGTGCTGATGCGCAAAGACTTGATCATCGATTGGATCAATAAAAGAATCGAAGAGCTCGGAGAAGATAAGGTTTTATATTAGGGAAACTAATATCTGATCCAGTTTAGATACAAATAAATCAGCATTATCCTTATCAAACACCAAAGGAGGCTTGATTTTTAGGACATTTTGAAATGGTCCGTCAGTGCTGATCAGGATTCTTTCCTGTTTCATTTTTTCTACGATATAATCAGCCTGTTCCGTTGCAGGAGTCATTTTTTCTTCATCCAATACAAGCTCCACTCCCAGAAATAAACCCATACCTCTGACATCCCCTATAAGAGGATGTTTGGTTTTTAATTTTTTTAATTTTTCCTTGAAATATTTCCCTGTAGAGCAGGCGTTCTGCATTAATTTTTCTTGTTCAATGACATCTAAAACCGCCATTCCTACAGCACATGAGACTGGATTTCCTCCAAAAGTGTTGAAGTATTCCATGCCATTGTCAAAAGCTTTAGCGATCTCAGGTTTTGTAACAACTGCAGCTAATGGAAAACCATTTCCTATTGGTTTTCCCAATGTCACTATGTCAGGGACTATGTTCTGTGTTTCAAATCCCCAAAAATGAGAGCCGACTCTACCAAATCCCACCTGGACTTCATCAGCGATACAAATCCCCCCTGCTTTCCTCACGTGTTTATAGGCATATTTAAGATAATTCTCAGGAAAAACAATCTGTCCTGCACAGCCCATTAAAGACTCACAGATAAAAGCAGCCAATCCTTTTCCCTCTTGCTTTATTTTATCTATCACATCCTTGATTTGAGCCGCATACTTTTTTCCTGATAAAGGGTCCTGATATTTATATTTTCCCCTATACCCATCTGGAGTATTGA
>JAWLEN010000127.1:0-6396 GCA_041686095.1 Candidatus Aminicenantota bacterium | reverse complement strand
ATCCGGGAAGCTGGAAATCAACTGCCTAGCCTGTCACAACCATTCAAGAAAACAGAGCCACAGTGAATGGACTTTTCAAATACTCAGAGAAAATTTCCGCTGGGCTGCCACAGCTTCTTCAGGTCTGGGAGAAGTAGGAGGAATGGCTTCCAGACTGCCCGGGACTTGGGATATCTATGATGGGCCCAACCCTGATGACACCCAATATGCCGTAGTCCCTTTTGTTCAGTACGACCAAAGCCAGTTTAACAGCAAACACGAAGTGTTTGTTGACTTAAACCATAAACCTGATGATGAACGATGTCTGGTCTGTCATTCCGTATCTTCGGTTTACCAGAGACAGTTTCTTGCAGAAAGCGATGTGCACACTGCGGCTGGCATTCAGTGCGTGGACTGCCATCGAAATGACCTCTCTCACACCATGATCAGAGGTTATGAAGGGGAGTCAGAGCAGATGAAAATGCCTTCTGCCTCTGATTTCACATGCCGAGGATGCCATTTAAGAGAAAATAAATCCATTCAAAAAGCTTTCACTGCAGGCCGGCTGGGAGCTCCTTATCCCACTCACAAAAAAATCCCTCCTGTTCATATGGAAAAGCTTTCCTGCACAGCCTGTCACTCGGGATCTATCCCTGAAAAAAATTTAAACCAAGTCAAAAGTTCTCGGGCTAACCGCATGGGAATTTATGGAATCGCCCGGTGGGACATGGATTATCCTGTGATCCAGGAGCCTGTTTTCCAACGGGATTCAAACGGTAAACTGACTCCCCACCGCCTTGTTTGGCCTTCTTTTTGGGGCTATATTCAGGAAAATGAAGTTCATCCGCTGAGACCTTCTACAGTCCAAGAAAAAGCTGGCCAAATACTTCATCCTGAATCAGGAGCCACTGAAATCCTCTCTGCTTTTTCCACTATTCCGGACAATGAGGGAACTCCGGTTTTTATTTCATCAGGAAAATTATATAAATTAAGCTATGACGGAGGGTTGAATGCTTTCCCATACCCTGGAGACACTCCTGAAATTGAAATTTACTGGGCTCTCAAAAACAACAGCACCCTAATCCCGTTAATACCAGAGTTTGATGTGGATTCTGATCCCATTGAAAGGGATATCGAGTACAGGATCCAAGACACTCTGGCTGTTTTAGATGAAGTCAAAGGTCATCCGGGAAAGCCGGCGCTGGTCTATAAGAACAAAATATTCCAAATATCTGAAGGGTATCTTAAAAAAAGAGAGTGGGAAGGGAAAGCCCAGGATATTCCCAGATTATGCTGGCTTCAGGAAGATGAAATCAAGAATTTGATTTCAGAATTGAATCTTCGTTGTATTATCGAAACAGCGGGGCATCAAGAACTTTTCACTGAAGAACAGGTTCAAAAAATCCTGAGAGCTCTTTACGAATCTGACCCATCCAAAGAAACGGAAACAGATAAAGATTATGTTTATGTATCCAACGGAAGAATGTTCCGCCTGGATTCTCAAGGAAATCTGGAAGTCACAAAACACCCAGCCGTCCAGCCTGTCTTGTGGCCGTTGGCGCATCAAGTGAGGCCTTTGCAGAAGTCTCTGGGAATCAACGGATGTTCTGACTGTCACTCTTTAGGCTCAAAATTCTTTTTCGCTGAAATTCAAGGAACAGGCCCTGTCAAGACATCTCAGAGGGCTCAGCGATCCGCCCATTCTTTTATGGGAATGGTCGGGATCTACCAAAAAATATTCGGTGTTTCCTTTTATGCCAGGCCTGTCCTCAAAGTAATCCTTTTTATCTCTGCTTTTGTTATGGCTTGCATCGCCCTCATCATGATCATAAAATTTCTGGGGTTTATCACAGGTTTGCTGGAAAAAAGGAGATAAACGGATATGTTCTCTATCATAAGCTCAATTTCTATTTTAGCCTTGATCGCTTTCTTTCTTTATCACAGCTACAAAAAACAAAAAAACATCTCAAATTTCCAAGCCTGGCTCATTCATGAATTCACCTCTCTTTTCAAACCTACACTAAAAAAAAGATTGAAAAATTTTTATCAAAAAAAAATCAACTCCTTTTTATCCAAAACAGCTCAAGTCATCTCGGGAAGCCTTTTTTTCTGCTTTGTCTATCTCTTTGGAAGCGGGTTTTATTTCGCTTTATTCAGCACTCGTCGAATGTATGGTCTCCCTCTTATGTTCCATATGATCTTTGGATGCTTTTTTGCTCTGCTGATGTGTGCTGTTTTGATCCTTTACGCTAAAAAATTCGATTTTCTTGACCAGGAAAAAGAAAAAAAGCACAAATTTTTACCGAATGTGAAAGATTCTCTTTTCTGGCTCTTTGTTTTATCCGGGTTATCCCTGATCACCACTTCTCTTTTGATGATGATCCCCATCTTTATCTATCAAACCCAGCTGGTCATGTTTGAAGTGCACCGATACAGCGCTTTGGTATCTGTTTTATCAGCTTTGGGATTCCTGTACACATCTTTTTCAAAAAATGAAAAAACACAAAAATGAGAAGGATGCTGTTCTTCGTTTTTCCCATCAGGCTATGGGGACCTGCTTTGAGATTTTTTTAACTGATATTGATAAAAAATACGGCCAGCAAGCGTCCCAGGCTGTTTTTGCGGAAATAGACAGATTGGAAAATTTGCTCACCCGGTTTAATCCCTGCAGTGACATTGGACAGATAAACAATCTCAAACCCGGCCAATCCTGTGCCGTAGGAGTAGAGACTTTTGAATGCCTGGAAAAAGCTTTCCAAATCCAAAAGAAAACAAAGGGAGCTTTTGCGGTTCATTATGCATGTTTAGAGCCTCAGGGAAGAAAAGAAAGGCCCGTGGTTTTTCCTTTAGTCCTCTCCCGCTCTTCAGGCCGGTTTATAGTGACATTAAAAAAAGAACAATATGAATCCAATGGAATTACAGTGGACCTGGGAGGCATAGGCAAAGGTCTTGCTCTGGATAAAGCTAAAATAATATTAAATGACTGGGGGATCCATGACGCTCTTATTCACGGAGGGACCAGCACAGCCCTAGCCTTAGGAAATCCCTCCGGGAAAAAAGGTTGGGCGGTGGGAGTGAGCGGGGATTTTAAGGGGCCCTCGGTTCCAAAAAAAATCGTGCTCAAAGACCGGGCTGTCAGTGGTTCTGGAAAACAAGTCAAAGGGGAGCATATTATGGATCCCCGAACAGGACGTCCTGCCTCAGGCCACAAAGCCACCGCCGTGTCTCATCCCTGTGCTGCCACAGCGGATGCCTTATCCACAGCTTTTGTGGTGATGAATACCCCAGAGGTGGAAGATTTCTGCCAAAAAGATGACCAAGTCTGGGCTCTGGTGATCCAGAATGATGGGAACTATAAAACTTTTAATCAAAATATTATATAATGATAGTGTCTGTGTTTGTGACCAATCAAGAAGGAGTTTTATCATGATAAAGAAAAATATCTTATTGATATCTATATTCATTCTAGCTCTATCCCTTTTAGGGAGCCAAGGATTATTCAGTCAGGAAGAAGAAGAGGAACAAGAAAAAGAAGTCTTGGAGATCGAATTGCCCAAACCCATGTTTGTGGGAACTCCCAGAAATATCCGCACTCCAAATCTTGAAAAAATCACTGGAAAAATGAGGGGCCCTTTTTATGTTCCCAAGGGAACCGAACTTCTGTCTCTTGAAAAACCTGTGGCCTCCAGCGACATGATGCCCATTATCGGAGAACTGGAATATGTGACCGACGGAGAAAAATCAGGAGAAGCCGGTTATTATGTGGAACTCGGCCCAGGACTTCAGTATGTCCAGATAGATCTGGGAGCTTCCTATAATCTTCATGCCATCCTGGTATGGCACTATCACAGCCAGGCCCGGGTTTACAGAGATGTGGTGGTTATGGTGAGCGAAGATCCTGACTTTATTTCTGATGTTCAAACAGTATTCAACAATGACCACGACAACTCAGCCGGACTGGGGATGGGAAGAGACAAGGAATTCATAGAGACCAATGAAGGCAAACTGATCGACCCGAGAGGGGTCAAGGCACGCTACGTGAGGCTTTACAGCAGAGGGAACACATCCAATGACATGAATCATTATGTGGAAGTGGAGGTCTACGGCACTGAAGTGAAATGAATCGAAAAGTTTTCGCCGGCCTGTTTCTCATCATTCTTCTCCTGGCTCTGTTTCTTCGTCTGCCCAAGCTTGACCTGCGTCCCATGCATCATGACGAGGCCAATCAGGCGGTCAAGTTTGGAAATCTTCTGGAAAAAGGGGAATATCGATACGATCGATTCGACCATCACGGTCCCTCTCTTTATTATGTGACTCTCCCTTTTGCATGGACCTTTTCCGGAAAAAATTTTTCAGAATTAACTGAGATCACTCTCCGTCTAGTCCCGGCCCTGTTTGGAGCCGGGATGATTTTTTTTCTCCTCCTTCTAAGAAGCCGCTTAAGCTTAAAGGCGATCTTATTTTCAGCGCTTTTACTAAGTGTCTCCCCCATCATGGTCTTTTTCAGCCGGTTTTATATCCAGGAAATGCTTTTGGCCTTTTTCACGGTGGGATTTTTGGCTTCTCTCTGGCAGAGTTTAAGAACCCAAAGGCCAGGTTGGTTCATCACAGCCGGGCTCTGTGCTGGCTTTATGTTTGCTACCAAAGAAACCTCCATCATTATCTTTGGTTCCTTTTTAGGCTCACTTCTGTTTTTAAAAATATTTTTTCATTCTGAATCTCAAACCAAAAAATTTCTTAAGCCTCTTCTTTCATATAATATTCTTTATTTTTTGGGAGCCGCTTTTCTCATCTGGCTTCTTTTTTACTCCTCTTTTTTCCATCACATGAACGGGCTCTGGGATTCTCTTCGCTCCCTGGGAATTTACTTTAAACGGGCCGGCGGGGGCAAAGCCCACACACATCCCTGGTATTATTATCTCAAAATGCTGTGCTTTTCCCAATACGGTTCAGGACCTGTATGGAGTGAAGCCCTGGTGGTGGTTTCAGCTCTTTTAGGCGGCGTCTACAGCTTCACCAAAAAGGCCCGAATGCGGGAAGATTCTGCTTTCATCCGGTTTGTTTTTTTCTACACCCTGATCTCCACTCTTATATTTTCTCTTATTCCCTATAAAACCCCCTGGAACATCATTCCCTTCTATCTGGGGATGCTGGTTTTAGCCGGCTTTGGAATTTCCTTTGTTTTGGACTCATGCTCAAGAATTTGGTTTAAATCAATGGTCCTGGTTCTCATTCTTTTGGGAACCTTTCATCTGGGCTTGCAGAGCTGGAGAGCCAGCTTTAAATATTATGCAGACCCCAGGAATCCTTATGTATATGCTCACACCAGCACGGATTTTCTGAATTTAGTCCATAGAATAAAGGATATTGCCGCGGTCCACCCAGAACACAAGCACATGCTGATCAAAGTGATCGCTGATCCTCATAAGATGTGGCCTCTTCCCTGGTATCTCCGTGGATTTGAAAAAGTGGGATACTGGAGAGAAACAGAAAAAGCCGGAGAGATAAAGGGAACTCCTGTGCTCATCAGTTCTGTGGATCAAACCCAAAAACTCTCTCCTTTGATCCAGGACCAGTATCAATCCGAATTCTATGGGCTCCGCCATGAAGTGCTTTTGTCTATTCACATAAGACTTGATCTCTGGAATCAATTTCTAGAAAACAGGCGGTAAAACAATGGACCTATCGATTGTGATTCCGGCTTATAATGAAGAGAGTAAAATCAAAAGAGATGTGGAACAAGCCGCTCTTTTTCTAAACCAACACTCAATGGAGGGAGAAGTCATGGTGGTGGATGACGGGAGTGAAGACCGCACTTCTGCGGCCGCATCCGAAGCTGATACGGGTCCTTTGGTTGAATTAAAAATCATCCGGCTCCCAAAAAACAAAGGCAAAGGTTTTGCGGTAAAAACAGGAATTTTGGCATCAAAAGGGGACGTGGTGCTGTTTGCTGACAGTGGGACCTGTGTTCCCTATAAAAACGCTCTTCCCTGTATAAAAAGAATAAAAGCAGGAGACGTTGAGATTGCCCTGGCTTCCCGGTATGCCAAGGAAACAGTGATCCATAGAAACCGGCCTCTGCCCAGACGGATCCTTTCCAGGCTGTTTCACTGGGCTGCGGTGTGGATCGCCGGCCTTCCTAAAAAAATCACTGACTCACAGTGCGGATTTAAAATCTATAACGGAGACACAGCCAGAGAACTTTTCAGTCAATGTCTTATAAGCGGTTTTCTTTTTGATTTGGAGATTCTGATTAGAGCCATAAAACAGGGCTGTACCATTACTGAATTTCCTGTGGAATGGACCTGTGATCTGGACACCCGTCTGCAGCCTGCTTCTCATGCCAAACAGGTTATCAAAGACCTGTTCAAGGTAAGAAAAATAGCCAAAAAGAGCTAGTCCTAATCTAGTAAATTG
>JAWLEN010000002.1:0-80865 GCA_041686095.1 Candidatus Aminicenantota bacterium | reverse complement strand
AGATCAGCTTGCCTGTAAGGTAAAATATGTATGCATAAAATAATAATCATTAATTGAGTTAACTTAACAATCATGATCTTAATAAATAAAACATTGGTAAAAATCTGGATCATGATAAATGTGTATGAGAATGCATACATATTTTATGAATGACAAGGATGTTTGACCTACGGATAGGGGGAGTTGCGCAGAAGCCGAAAACACAGTACGAAGAATGGCGTTAAAAATCTTTAGCGAGCCCAAGCCATACCCAAATTTCATCTGTTATTCGTAGTGCAGGGAAATGATAGGACTCACTTTAGCTGCTTTTTGGGCTGGAAAGATACCAAAGAAAAGCCCCACGGATATGGATACAAAAAGTCCTAAGGCTACTGACCAGGGCGTGACTGATGCAGGGAGGGGAGTTGTGATTCTCACAATAAAAGCAATGGCGAATCCAAGCAAAAGCCCCATGGCTCCTCCCACTCCTGTAAGGATAACGGATTCAATAAGAAATTGATTCTGGATATCTGACGAGCGCGCTCCAATGGCTTTGCGTATCCCTATTTCTCTGGTTCTTTCCTTGACCGTGACCAGCATGATGTTCATGACCCCGATTCCTCCCACCAGCAAACCAATTGAGGAGATCACGATCATCACTAAATAAGCAGCTCCAGTTAGCTGGTTGTAAAGGTCAAGCATGGTTTCCTGCCCGAAAAGAGCAAAGTCATTGGGTTTGCCCACTGGAACCTGTCTTCGTCTGCGGAGAACATTGATGATCTGTTCCTTAGCCTCTTCATAATATTCATGCTTTGTGGGAACCGCTGTGATCTCAATATTGCTCAAGTCATAAGAGAAATGCTTCAAGGCTGTGGTCAAGGGAATCACCACGATGTTGTCTCTGCTCTGTCCAAACATAGCTCCTCTTTTCTCCGTCTCCCCTATGACTGTAAATCTGTGGGCTCCGATTCTTATTTCTTTTCCTATGGGATCTGTATGAGGAAAAAGAGTTTCTTTAACGTCTGCGCCCAGAACACACACCTTGGTGCGGTGATTCATATCAGCTTCGGTTATAAACCGTCCTCTTTCTGGACGATAAACAGAAAGGACCCTGGGAAAATCTTCATTCGCCCCAATAATAAGGGTGTCTGCAGACGCTTCTATTCCTCGATATTTAATAGGAATGGATTCAAACATTGAAATCACAATATCCACAGCCACTGCTTCAACTAAAGAACACTCGTTTTCTATAGCCACCGCATCTTCAAAAGTCAGGTCTTCTCTTTGTCTTTCTTCATCAGACATATTTCCTACTGTGATTCCTGGTTCATATTTACTTATCATGAGGACATCGGGTCCTACGGCTTCCAGCTCACTGAGAAATGATTTATTGAGGCCCTGAACCACAGAGACCATGGCGATCACAGTCATGACGCCGATCATGATTCCTAGAAGAGTGAGGAAAGAACGGAGTTTGTGGGATTTGATAGAATCCAGAGACATCTGGAAAACATCTTTAAAGATTCCTGTTCTCATAGACCTGACCTCAATGCTTCTATGGGATCGAGACTGGATGCTTTATTGGCTGGATAGATGCCGAAAAATATTCCAATCGACGCGGAAACCACCACAGCAATGACAATGGATACAGGATCCACACTGGAAGGAATGGATGTGGCCGCAGATATGATTCTGGCGAGAATAAATCCAAGAATAATCCCTATGGCACCCCCGATAGTGGATAGAGTGGCTGCCTCTATAAGAAATTGAAAAAGAATGTCTGTTCTTCGGGCTCCCACCGCCATCCTTATCCCGATTTCATTGATTCTTTCGGTAACCGAGACCAGCATGATGTTCATGACTACGATTCCACCCACAATCAGCGCTAAAGAAGAGATAGCGATCATGGCAAAGTAAATCCCTGTGGTGGCGCTTTTATAAATCTGAATAAACTGATCCGATGTCTGAAAGGAAAAGTCATCGGGTTCACCAAAAGGAATGTGTCTTTTGGTCCTCAGGATAGTCCGCACTTCTTCCTTACCCAGGTCCATATGCTCTTGAGACTGGGTGTGAATGTTTATGGTAATGGTTCTTCTTGATCCGTATATTTTCTGGAATGTGGTGATGGGAATCCGGACAAAATTATCTTGACTCATGCCCAATATTTTCCCTTTGGCTTTAGCCACTCCTATGACCTTGAAGCCGTGGTTTCCTATTTTGATCTGTCTTCCTAGGGGGTTTAGATGAGGAAAAAGCCTCTCAGCAATATCCGCTCCGATCACACACACTCGGCGTGAATGGTCTTCCATCTCCTTCAGTATATGGTGTCCGTGTTCCAGTTCTTCCACGCTCCCGATCAAATGATCGATATAGGTGGCCCCTCTTACTGAGACATTCCTCAAAGATTGGCTTCCGAATTTAACGGTTCGGCTGGTGCTCACTGAGGCTCCTACCAACTCGCAGTATTCACATCGGTCACGGATAAGCCTCATGTCATCAAGAGTCAAGTCTTTTCTTTTGAGCTGCTCTCTATATCCCTGAAGGGAAGTCCCTATAAATGAGAATTTGGAAACCGAGAAGTCATTGGCTCCATAAAAAGACATCTTTTCATAAACATAGTCATTGAGACCCTGGATAATGGAAACCACAGCAATAATGGTTAGAACACCGATGATGATCCCCAGGAGAGTGAGAAATGTCCTTAATTTATTGGCCCACAGAGAACCAATGGACATGGATATGGATTCACCGACATGCACTCTGGCCATTTTTAATCTATATTATCCTTATTAAATATGATATTCAATTCTACAATACTTCTACGTAAGGAAAAAGAAATGGTTCAAATCAGAACCATGCCTGTGATATGATTTGGATTCCATGCGTTCAAAATCCAAACAGGAGGAAATTTATGGAATATCAACAAACAACATGTTATATCTTTGAAAATCCAGGAAACGAAAACACCCAAAAAACCCTTGATATCGCGGCTCAAAAAGCAGAGGAACAAAACATCAAAAATATTCTCATCGCCTCCTGTTCCGGGCGCACAGGTCTGAAGGCTGCGCCCTATTTCAAGAACAGAAATCTGGTGGTGGTCACTCATTCCACAGGATTTCTCAAACCAGACCACCAGCAGCTTAAAAAAGAAAATAAAGTGAAGCTGGAAAAATCAGGAGTGAAAATCCTAACCTGCCAGCATGCCTTAGGAGGAGTGGGAAGAGCCGTGAGGAAAAAGTTGGGAACCTATGAGTTGGAAGAAATCATAGCTTACACATTAAGAATTTTTGGAGAAGGAACCAAAGTCGCTGTAGAAATCGCTCTTATGGCTGCTGATGCCGGCCTTGTTTCCACCAGCCAAGAATGCATCTCCATAGGGGGAACTTCCCAAGGAGCAGACACCGCTCTACTCCTAAAAGCCTCCCATACTCAGAACTTTTTTGACCTGAAGGTCATGGAGATCTTAGCCAAACCCCGCCTCATTTAGCGGGGATGGATTCATAGGCTTTGTTGAGTGCTGTTTCGAGTTTATCCGGCTCCTCTCCCACCAGTTCCACCAGAGAAGGACGGCCCCCTCCTTTAACCTTAAGCACAGAGGATATTTCAGGAATAAGATTCCTCATATCAAAATCAATATCTTCAGAGCGGGCTAGCACCAAATGAGCCATGTCATCTTGAATCACCCCAAAAATGATGTAAAATCCAGATTCTTTGATGATATGAAGAGCTAGGATTCGAATTTGATCTTTGGTCTTTTTTTTAAAGATTTTTTTTATCACAGGGCCACTGGCGTCCTTAATGATTTTTTCTGCCTCAACCTCACTTAATCTTTTGGATATTTTCCGATTCTTTTTTTTCTGTTCTTTTAAATCAGAAAAAAGCTTTTCCACAGAATGGGGGACATCCTCTTCATGGGAAGACAGCATCACAGCAGTCTCAGTGAGGATTTTATCTTTTCTGGTATAATCACTATACGCTCTGTGTCCGCAAACAAATGTGAAGCGGAAATTTTGCCTAATCCTTTCCTGCCCAATTATTTTTATCATCCCGATCTCACCTGTGTATCTAGGATGGGTTCCCCCACAAGCAGAATACTCAAACCCTGTCACTTCAACAATTCGTATCAATCCATGCTTTTTAGGAGGCTTTCGGAGCGGCACATCAGAAATTTTCTTTTCAGGTAAAAAATAAGTCTTGATCTCCCTGTTTTCAAAAACAATTTGATTGGCCATCTCTTCCACTTTGAAAAGATCATGTTTTGATATCTTATCTATGTCTATATCCACAGTGGAATTATCTTCTCCCAAATGAAAAGAAACCGTTTTGCCCTTTACCAATCTATGAAAACACTGGGAAAGAATATGCTGACCCGCATGCTGCTGCATGTGGTCAAACCTTCTCTTCCAATCAATTTTCCCTGTAACTTTTTTAGATCTTACTTCGCTCTCTAACACATGGATAACCTCTCCGTTTTCCTCAAAAACATGGACCACAGGAATCCCGTTTATCTCTCCTGAATCAGCGGGCTGGCCTCCAGATTCAGGATAAAAACAGGTCTGCTCAAGCATCACCAAATATTTTCCTTTTTTCTGAGACACACTTATAACTTCAGACTCAAATTCTGTTTGATAAGGATCCTTAAAATAAAGCCGTTTTATTTTATCCACTTTTTGATCTCCTGCAAAAAATCATCCTTTAGCGGCTTCTAAAATTCTTTTTGTTAATTTAAAATGTCTTTTGGCCACTTTATTCAAAACATCAACCCCATAAAGTTTGACCAGTTCCACCCCTGTCTCCTCAGACCTGGGAGAAGAGCCCTTGGGAAGTTCCACCTTAAAATCCTTTCCTAGATAATAAAGTCTCCTCAGAAATTCACTTCTTGCCAGTATGGAAGCTGCGGCTACAGCCATATCTTCTTCAGCTTTTGTTCTCTGCTCCAGTTCAATGTTTCTGCCTTTTTTCATCAGGGCATTGATGACAAATCTTTGATCTCCGAATTGATCCGTGACAGCAAGAGTGCAGGGCACTTCTTCCAGAATATTCTCTATCACTCGGGAATGGGCCCAGGCAAGTATACGGTTAAGATTTCTCAGCTTTAAATAAAGCTCATTATATCGTTCCGGCCCTATAGCCACTATGGAATGGATGTATCCATCTCTAATCTGCTTGGACAATTCCCTGGCTCGATTATCTGAAACCCTTTTGCTGTCTTTCACACCCAGTTCAGTGAGGACTTTTTCCTGTCCTTCAGGTAAAAATATCCCGGCTGTCACTAATGGGCCGAAGTAATCGCCTTTTCCAGACTCATCAGTCCCGATATGCCCCTGCTCAGACTTAAATAAAGAAGATTGTCTCATTTATCATATTATTTATCTTAATAAATTTCGACTTTTGGCTTCTTTGATCAAATCATCTCTGAATTTAGGATGTGCGATTTCTATCAAAGCTCGAGTTCTCTCTTGTAAATTCTTTCCATGCAAATAAGCCACGCCATACTCAGTGACCACATACTCCACATCAGCCCGCGTGGTCACCACTCCAGCTCCTTTTTTAAGATAAGGGACAATTCGGGACAGATCTCCTTTTTTGGCTGTGGATGGAAGAGCTATGATAGGCTTTCCGTTTTTGGAGTGGGCAGCCCCCCGAATAAAATCCACCTGCCCTCCGAAACCACTGTAAATGTATTTGCCGATAGAATCTGAACAAACCTGTCCTGAAATGTCGACCTCAATGGCTGAATTGATAGCCACCATCTTATCGTTCCTTGCAATAATGAAGGGATCATTGGTGTAATCTGTGGGGTGGGCTTCAAAAACAGGATTGTTATTGGCAAATTCATACAGTTTTTTTGAACCCAGAAGAAAGGTTAAAATGACTTTATTGGCATGATATGTCTTTTTAGCTCCTGTGATGACTCCGGTTTCTATGGCTTCCATGACTCCATCAGAGACCATCTCAGTGTGACTCCCCAGATCTCTCCGGTCTTTCAAGGCTGAAAGAACCGCATCTGGTATTCCCCCAATTCCAAGCTGCAGAGTGGAGCCGTCTTCTATCAAATTAGCGATGAGTGATCCGATCTTCCTCTCCACTTCACTAAAAGGTTTTTTCTCCAGCTCTGGAAGAGATTCAGAAACTTCCACAATCTTGTCTATTTTAGAGACATGAATAAAGGAATCACCCAAAACTCTGGGCATTTGTTCATTTATTTGAGCGATCACCACATCTGCACTCTCAGCCGCTGATTTGGAACTGAGAACCTCCACTCCATAGCTCATAAAACCATGTTCATCTGGGGGGGAGAGATGAAGGATGGCCACATCAATGGGCATCTGTTTGGAATAGAACAATTCAGGTATCTGATGAAGAAAAATGGGAATATAATCCGCTCTTCCCTCATTAATAGCTTTTCTATCGGCAGGCCCCACAAATAAGGAGTTATGTCTGAAATGTCCTTCCATTTCAGGTTTTGAAAAAGGATCTTCGCCTAACAAAAGGACATGAACCAATTCAACAGATTTCAATTCATCTTTTCTTTCTGCAAGAGCATTAAACAAGACATAAGGCGCAGCTGCATTCCCACTGATGTAGACTCTTTGTTTGCTTTCAATTTCTGAGACAGCTTCTTCCGCACTCACTAGCTTTTTTTTATATTCATCGACCCAACTCATGGTCATCCTCCATAGTCAACCCGGACTCATTAATGATCCAGGTCAACAAAATCATATATGAACAAAATTGTTTTGACAAGAGCACAAACCAACCTCAAGTGGTAAGATATTTATGCATTTCTCTGGCAGCCACCCGAGCATCCCCCATGGCTAAAATCACTGTGGCTCCACCTCGGACTATATCTCCTCCGGCATACACCCCTTCTAAGCTGGTAGCCATGGTGTTCCAATCCACTTCCACATTTCCCCATTTTCCAATTTTAAGACCTGGGGTGACCTTACCTATTAATGGATTAGGACTGTTTCCAATAGCCACCACTACCAGATCCACTTCCATAATGAATTCAGAACCTTTAATAGGAATAGGTCTTCGTCTTCCTGAAGAATCTGGTTCACCTAGCTTCATTTGTATGCACTCCATGGCCTTAACATGGTTGTTCTCATCGCTGATATAACGGACAGGATTGGTGAGAAAATGAAATTTAATTCCTTCTTGCTCTGCATGATGGATTTCTTCCTCTCTTGACGGCATTTCTTTCCTTGAACGCCGGTAAACAATAGTGGCTTCTTTGGCTCCCAGTCGCTGGGCTGTTCTGACTGAATCCATGGCCACATTGCCCCCTCCAAGAACAACCGCTTTTTCCCCTAAAAAAACAGGTGTGTCATATTCTGGAAATTGATTGGCTCGCATTAAATTCACTCTGGTCAAATATTCGTTGGCTGAATAAATTCCGATTAGATTTTCGCCAGGCAAACCCATGAATCGAGGGAGACCTGCCCCAGTTCCAATGTAAAACGCATGATATCCCTCTTTTTTCAGATCATCGATGGTCATAGTCATCCCCACCAAAAAATTCATTTTGAACTCGACTCCAAGTTTTTTGAGATAATTAACTTCAGCATCCAGGATATAATTAGGCAGCCTGAACTCAGGGATTCCATAAGCCAACACTCCGCCTGGCACATGAAGAGCCTCAAAAACAGTGACTGTGTGGCCCTTTTTAGCCAATTCTCCTGCCACAGTAAGACCTCCGGGACCTGAGCCAATCACAGCTACTTTTCGCTTTGTTGAAACAGATATTTCAGGAATATGAACTTTCCCTTCTTTCCTTTCATAATCTGAGACAAACCTTTCAAGATTTCCGATTGCCACAGGACTTCCTGTGGCTTTTTTTAGATTACATAATTCCTCACACTGAGTTTCCTGGGGACACACTCTCCCGCACACAGCAGGGAGACTGTTTGTTTCTTTGATCTTCTGAGCACTTTCTAGAAATTTTTTCTTCTCAATCAATTTAATAAAAGAAGGAATATCAATTCCTACAGGACATCCTTTGACACACTGCGGATTAACGCAGTCAAGACATCTCATGGCTTCTTTAACGGCTGCCTCTTCATCCAAGCCCTGATTGACTTCATTAAAATCTTTATTGCGCTCTTCCGCCTTTCTCTCCGGCATGTTCTGCCTGGAAAGCTTCATGCGTTCTTTCATAGGAATGGAATTGCGCAAATCTTTTCGCCATTCCTGATAAAAATTCTTTTTCAATTCATTTTGGAGCTCTGGAGAAAGCTTTTCCTTAGTCATTTTTGGTATTTCTTTTTCCTTTCCCAATAACACATAGACTGAATCTCATCATCAAAATAAGACTTTCTTCGATAAAAGAGTTCATTCCAATCAACCAGATGTCCGTCAAACTCAGGTCCATCCACACAAGCAAATCGAGTTTTATCTCCCACCTTTAAACGGCAGGCTCCGCACATCCCTGTTCCATCCACCATGATGGGATTTAAATTCACATAAGTATCAATATTAAAGGGTTTGGTGGCTTCGGAACAAGTGTACATAAGATAGGTGCATCCTATGGAAATAACCCTGTCGATTTTATTTTCTTTTAACACTTCCTTAAGAACTTTAGGAATATAATCTTTACAGTCATAAAATCCGTCTCTGGCGGATACAAAGTATTGATCACTGATTTCTTTAAATCGATCTTCCCAGAATAAAAGATATTTTGCTTTGGCATCTATCAGAGTCATAACCTTGTTGCCTGCTTCTTTCAAAGCTCTGGCAATAGGGTAAATAGCTCCTATTCCATAGCAGCCCGCCGCACAAAGAACAGTTCCAAATTTATCGATTTTAGCTGGTTTTCCTAAAGGCCCCACACAAACTGGAATCTCATCTCCAGTCTGGAGTCTGGCAAGTTTATGTGTAGAGGTTCCCACAACCATAAACACACAAGTTATGGATTCCTTTTTCTTGTCCCAATCAGCCAGTGATAAAGGGATCCTCTCTCCTTTTTCATCAGCCATGAGAATAACAAACTGACCGGGTTTGCATTTTTTAACAATATCCGGAGCTGATATTTCAATCATATGAATATTGGGCACCAGCCTTTTCCTATCTAAAATTTTAGCCATTACTTTCCTCTCTCAATCTTTACAGGTATCAGATCCCAAGCGGCCCTATCTTCATGCCTATGAGTTGTATAATAGGCTGTCACCATTCCTTCTGGAATGGATTCTGTGATGTGAATGGTTCCTGAAAATCTCCCCATTTGTGACTCCAAAACCACAGAATCCCCATCTTTTAATTCATATTTTTCAGCTTCATTTTTATTTATTTTTATCCATTCAATATTCCGGAACATTCCAAACTCTGTGATTTCATTGCTCATTGTGCTGTTTCTATAGTGATCAAGATTGGCTTCCAGTTTTAACCGGAGAGGATATCCTTGACTTGTTTTCTCTAATCCTTTTACAGACTTGAAAGGAATAAATCTTTTGCTGTATTCAGAAACTTTATTCAGAAAAATTTCTTTTCTTTTTTCTGAATCTATCTCAGCAATATGTTTAAAAGCTGGTATTTCCTTCCCTGTTTCCTTCCTAATATCGTGGGTTGTGATGTAATTGAAATCTTTTGAGCCCATTTTTTGAGCTATTTCAGTTATGATTCTCCAGTCTGGTTTGGCTTCGCCTTGGGTATTCAAGGGGCTTTTTAGTCTTTGAATCCGGCCTTCAGTATTGACCATGGATCCATCTGTTTCTGATAAAACAGCAGCAGGAAGCACTAGATCTGCTTTATCCATATTCTTTCCCTTAAAACTGTCCTGGATGATTAAAAATTCAAGGCCCAAATCATCAGGCAAACTCATTGGGGAGGCAGTATATAAAGCTTTGTATTGCCCTTTCTTGACTTGATTCAGCAGGTCTGCATAACTGCTTGTCCTTTCAAAAAAATGCTTATTGATGGAATGCCACCCGCGGTCATTACCTTCTGCACTTAGGGGGAAAATTCGGGCGTTGATGAGAAAAGCTAAGTTCAAGAGAGCCTCAACAAGGGCTCTGCCCCTATGAGTGGAAGAAAATTGAGGAGGAAAAATAAATCCTAATTTATGGCTGTCTGTAACAATATCTACAGTCTCCTCCACTTCATCGAAACTAATCCCTGTTTTTTGTTTTAACTGATCCCAAGAAAGAGAATCCAGGGATTCTTTAAACTCTTCAAATCCATTTATTGAAAAAAATTCCTTGTCTCCTCTCTTTCCAATGATCTTTTTTGAAAGAAAAGCCAGAAAAAAGGGCTCGCTCCCTGGTTTTATCCTTAGTTTCTTTGAAGCATATCGGTCCATAGCTGATTCCATAAACCCAGTGACTATAAAATCAGCTCCTTTGTTTAATGCTTTAAGAATCTTTGCCCAAACAACAGGGTTGGATTCCATTATATTTCCGCCTACTAGAAATATTTTGTCCAGGTCAGATAGGTCATCAAGCTTGTAAACGAGGGGGATAGAAATTCCGTGCTGGCGAATTGTATCAGAAACAATAGAAAATGGTGAGTTCTTCCCATTTCCATAGGTAAGTTTTGTTTGCAGTACTTTTTTGGCAAACTTATTGAATACAAAGATATCCTCACAAGACATCTGGGGTGAAGTCATCACCGCTACCTGGTTAGGGTTATATTTTTTAAGCTTTTTTGAGGCATATTCAAGCGCCTCATCCCAGGTCGTCTCTTCTAACCGGTGGTTTCTTCTTATCAAAGGATTGTGAATCCTGCTTTCGCTCTGCATCACATCTCTCAGAGCAAAACGGCCTCGCACACAAGCCTGCCCTTGGTTGACAGGACTTGAGTCATCCACATCCACTCCTAAAAATTTATTCCTGAAAAAATTGAACTCCATTCCGCACCCTATACTGCATAAGGGACAAATCGATTCTCTTTTCTCATCTGGAGGACTGTCATACTTGATGGCCCTTTCTGTAAGAGCTCCTGTGGGACAAACATCCACACAAGCCCCACAAAACTGACAATCTGAATCAAGAAGAGATTTCCCTAAACTCGTTCCTATCACAGTATTGGCTCCTCTTCTTATAAAAGAAATGACAGAAAGTCCCCTTACTTCCCGACAGACCCTCACACAGCGACCGCAGAGTATGCACAAATTATAATTCCTGTCAAAAAAAGGATCATCTTTCCTGATTTCAAAATTTCGATAAACTGAAGGGAATTTTATTTTCTCCAGACCTATTTCCTCGACCACTTTCTGAAGTTCACACCGTCCATTATTAGGACAGAGAACACATCCCGTGACTTCATCCACTTTTCTTAAGGTGGCTTTATGCTCATCGCATTCATCTTTTTCATCACAGATCAGACAGGCATTGGGATGTTCAGTCAGGATTAATTCCAGTATATTCTTCCTGAGCTTTATGATGTCTGGAGTCTGTGTTTGGACTTTCATCCCCGCCTCAGCATACGTGCTGCAAGAGGGAATATAACCTTTCATACCGCTGATTTTGACAATGCAAAGCCGGCATCCAGAAAACGGCTCAAGACCTTTATTATGGCATAAAGAAGGGATATAGATGTCATTTTCTCTGGCTAATTCCAGTATTGTTTTTCTTTCTTTGGTTTCAATATCTTTGCCGTCTATATTTATTTTCATTTTTTTGTCTTTTTCTTGTTGTGCTCTTCTAAAATCTTCTGCTTTTCTTTTCCGGTGTGTTTAGACACCGCACTGACCTTAGAAGGGCAAACATCCAAACAGGCGCCGCATTTGATGCAGAGATCTTGATCAATGACATGGACTTCTTTTCTTTCTCCGCTTATGGCATCCACAGGGCAGTTCTTTTTGCACAGCAAACATCCCACACATTTATCAGGATCAATATAATAAACGATTAAGTTCTTGCAGGATAGAGCAGGACAGCTTTTTTGTTCAATGTGAGCCTTGTATTCATCCATAAAATAGCGGAGCGTGGTTAATACAGGATTGGGAGCTGTCTGCCCCAGCCCACAGAGTGAGCCATTTTTTACTGTCTCAGCTAATTCCTTGAGTCTTTTTATATCTTCTTTTTCCCCTCTTCCCTCCGTGATACGGGTCAAAATATCCACCATCTTTCTGGTCCCAATGCGGCAGGGAACACACTTTCCACATGACTCTTCTTGGGTGAATTTTAAGAAATATCTGGCCACATCCACCATGCAGGTATCCTCATCCATCACAATCATACCCCCGGAACCCATTATGGATCCCGCTCGGGTCAAGGTGTCAAAATCAATGGGTTGATCCAGCATATCTGCAGGAATACATCCCCCGGATGGACCTCCGGTTTGAACTGCTTTGAACTTTTTCCCATCTTTGATCCCCCCCCCTATATCATATATGATTTCTCTTAAAGTCATTCCCATGGGAACCTCAACCAAACCTGTATTGTTTATCTTTCCCACGAGGGAGAAAATCTTAGTTCCTTTGCTGGTCTCTGTCCCTATATGGTTATACCAATCCGCTCCTTTTTCAATAATCAAAGGGATATTGGCCCAGGTCTCCACATTATTGATATTGGTGGGTTTTCCCCATAATCCTTTCTCCGCAGGATAAGGAGGCCGCTGACTGGGGAAAGCCCGGCGGCCTTCAATAGAAGCCATTAAAGAAGTTTCCTCCCCAGAAACAAAAGCGCCGGCTCCCTTGAATACATGGATATCAAAATCAAAATCAGAGCTTAAAATAGATTTTCCCAAAAATCCATATTCTCTAGCCTTTTCAAGAGCCAAAGTGATATTCTTAACCGCTAAGGGATACTCCAACCGGACATAAATGTATCCCTCATGAGCCCCGATAGCATAAGCACCCATGATCATGCCTTCAATAATGCTGTGAGGATTGCCTTCCAATAAACTTCGGTCCATGTAAGCTCCAGGGTCGCCCTCATCAGCATTGCATATGACATATTTTTCAGGAGAATCTTGTCTGCTGCAGATCTCCCATTTTTTTCCTGTAAGAAAACCTCCACCTCCTCTTCCTCTCAGCCCGGATTTTTTGACCTCAGAAATAATTTCCTTAGGTTCCATTTCAAACAATGCTTGGCTGATTGCTTTATATCCATCCAGGGCTATATAGTCTTCTATGTTAGTGGGATCTATAAAACCGTTTCTTCCGAATATAATCCGTTTCTGCTTTTTATAAAAAGCAACTTCTTTTTCTTTTTCAATGATTTCATCTGTTTGAGGGTCTTTATAAAGAAGTCGAGGTATCACTTCTTTATTCAGAGCTGTTTTAGAGATGATTTCTTTAATATCCTCATTTTTGACTCGCTGATAAAATATCCCATCTGGCTGCATCACGACAATAGGTCCCCGTTCACAAAAACCGTGGCAACCCGTGACTCTAATATCTATTTTTTTCTCAAGATTCTGCTTCTTTATCTCATCCTTAAAATTCTGAGCAATCTTTTCACATCCATAAGCGTGACACCCAGTTCCACCACAAATAGTGATACAGGTTTTGTTTTCATCTCTGGAATCAATGATCCGGGTTCTTAATTCTTCTAATTTTTTTGGGTCAGCTTTTTTCATTATCCTTATTCTTATCTTTTTCCTCTTTCAAATGATGGAGTATTTTTTTGGCATCTCTGGCAGTGGCATGTCCATGGTAATCTCCATCTGTAATGACTATAGGCCCCAAAGCGCAAGCTCCCACACAGTTTACTGTTTCCAAAGTAAAATTCTTGTTTTCTGTGGTCTGACCGGGTGAAATATCCAGCAGTCGGGAAAACTCATCCAGTACAGCTGGGGCGCCTCGAACATGACATGCTGTTCCCATGCAAATGGTGATGGTATGCTTTCCTTTAGGTTCTAGAGTGAAGGCATTATAAAAAGTCAAGACACCATAGACTTCTCCCTCTGATATGCTGAGGTATTTTGATATCTCAGAAATCGCTTCCGGAGAAATAAACCCCTCCTCTGCTTGGACTTTATGGAGGATGTGAATGAGTTCTTTTCTTTCAGGATTGAACTTTTTTAAAATCTTCTCCACTTCTATTTTGTTTTTCTTTTTATCAATCAAGATCCAATTTTTTGAACGGCAAATTAAATCTTTCTGCGATGTTCTTTTTTACCATATTTTTCTTATAAATATACACTCCACAGCGCAGCGCTTGATTCCTTTTCAAAGTTTCGTTGATTCCATATTCTCCGATTTGCAGAAGATACGGAACCACTAGATTTGAAAGAACTTTAGTTGAAGTCCGGCTGACAGAAGAAGTGATATTTGGCACACAATAATGGATCACTCCTTCTTCCATAAATGTGGGGTGTTCCAAACTGGTGGGACGACTGGTCTCAATACAGCCACCTTGGTCAATAGACAAATCAATGATGATTGATCCCTTTTTCATTTTTTTGATCATTTCCCTGGTGATCATAACAGGAGCCCTTTCTCCTGGACGCAGGACAGCTCCGATAAGAATATCAGCTATCTCAACCATTCTCTCCAGATTGTAATTACTGGCCATCAGAGTTACCAATCTTCCTTGAGTCATCTCTTCCAGTTCTTTGAGCTTATCTATGTACCGACCTAAGGCTATGGTGTGCGCCCCTGCCCCAATCATAGCTTTGATGGCACTTCTTGCCAATAAGGTGCTTCCAACAATCACAGCTGTAGCTGGAGGGACACTGACCACTCCTCCAATAATCAAGCCCCTTCCTCCATAACAAGACTGCAGGTAATGCCCTGAGATAACATGACACATCTGTCCTGCTATCTCACTAAGGCTGCTTATAAAAGGGAGGTCTTCTTCCCCGTCTTTCACTATCTCATAGCCTATCATAGTGACATTCTTCTTGATAAGTCCCTCAATAATGTCTTTTTTTGCTACAGCAAGATGATGAAAGCCAAACAGAATCTGATTTTCCCTAACCAGAGCACATTCCTCCTGGTCTAGAGGAGAGATATTAAGCACCACATCAGAACGCCCAAAAACTTCTTCTTTAGTGAAAACAATATGAGCCCCTAAAGAAACAAAATCTTCATTAGAGTAACCAGCTTTAAACCCAGCGCCTGCCTGTATAAATACTTGATGTCCTTTTTCTACCAGGAAAGAAACGCCGCTTGGAGACAAACCGGCTCTGTTCTCTATTTTCGAGCTTTCATTTATGACTCCAATGTTCATGAAGTCCTCCTCCATCGATAACAAGTCATCTTATCAAATAAATATTTTAAGTCAATTTTTTTATTCTATCAAATAAAATATTCTTAAAGGAATCATTTCTAATACCGTGGTAGATTTTATTTGACATATAAGGGGAAGGGCAAGGGATTCGTCACCCGCTCGATTCCCCAGCGTGGAATCTCTCTCCCGGTTCGGGCTTCGCTCCCCTCTAAAGAGGAACCATGCCCGCTCCGCCCTCACAGGGGATTCCTCATCCCCTGCCCTCTCCCCTTAATAAACATAATACTTCACCTGTATCACGGTTTTGGGAATTCTTCCTTTCTTAAAGGAAAAATTTCAGAGTCCAAATAAAATAAATGATATAGAAGAATAGAAGAATGATTCCTTTTAATCTTCCAAACCGACACCCTATCCTCATAGAAACCAGCATAACAGTGACGATAAGTATCATATAGGGAAAGGTGAATCGAATCACTTCGACTTCCACATTAATAGGCCTGACCACTGCAGACATCCCAATAATCCATAATATATTCAACACATCTGCTCCTAATATATTGCCTATAGCAATATCTCCTTCCCCCTTTACAGCAGCTGTCACGGCTGTGCTGATTTCAGGAAGAGAGGTTCCAATAGCAATCACAGTAAGGCCAATTACTGTTTCTGAAATAGAAAAATAATGGGATATATGGACAGCTGACCATATAATAACCCGGCTGGTCAACACAACTCCTATGACTCCACCTATAAAGTAAAATATATATTTTCTAATCCTCCGGCTTCTGTTCTCATCAGAATAATGTTCCTCTTTGGCCAACTGTTCTTCAGAAGAAGGAAGGAATCCTTTTTTTCTCTTATGCATAAAAATAATGAGCAAAAAATAAAAAACTAAAAGGCCTAATAAGGCCATTCCTTCGATACGGCTTACTTCTCCATTCATGACTAATAAATAAGCAAAAAAATCAACGCCCAGGAGAAAAAAGCCTATGATTCTCAGAACACGGCAGTTGACAATAATAGCCGTAGAAGCCACAATGCCTGCTAAAGCCATGGCAATTCCATCATCAGCTATAACAGAGCCAATGGCATTTCCTAAAGATATTTCAGGATGCCCCAGAAATGCAGCCTGGACCGAAACCGCCAACTCAGGCGCTGTGGTGGCAAGTCCCATAAAAACAATTCCCACCACTAACTTAGGTATGCTAAAAATATGAGCTACGCCTACAGAACCTTCAATGAAAAAATCAGCGCACTTAAAAAGCACTATTAAGGATATCACCAAAGCAGCAAAATATAGGTAAATCATTTTTTATACACAATCCTTCCATTAAACAGGGTCATTAAAATCTGGGTATCCCTTATTTCAAAAGGATCTATATTCAAAAGGTTTTTATTAAGCACCACCATGTCTGCCAGCTTGCCTTTTTTTAGGGATCCTTTGATGTTTTCAGAAAATTCAGCAAAAGCCGGATTTATAGTGCATCCTTTAAGCGCTTCCAGAACAGAAATTTTTTCTTCGGGCACCCATCCTTGAGTGTTTTTACCGTCCAAAGTGCTTCTTGTCACAGCAGAAAAAATTCCTGAGAGTGGATCTAGAGGGGCTACAGTCCAATCAGATCCAAAAACCAGTTTAACCTTGTTCTCCAGTAAGGATCTATAAGGATAGGAATAACGAACCCGGGATGAACCAATTCTTTTCTCTGCCCACTGCCCATCATCAATCAAATGATATGGCTGGACTGAAGCCAATACCTCCAATTCTCCCATCCGAACTATGTCTTCAAAAATAAGGTGCTGGGCATGCTCTATCCTCCATCTGCGGTCTCTTTTTTGACCTGATTTCATTACATTTTCAAATATGTTTAAAATGATGTGGTTGGCTTTATTACCAATGGCATGAACAGCCACCTGGAGACCCTCCTTATCCGCCTTCTGGATTCTCTCCTCCATTTTTCCTTCAGGAAACATATCCGATGCCAATAGGCCTTTCTTGTCTGCATTATCTGTGTAGGGTTCAAAAAACAAGGCCGTGGATGAGCCCAATGAACCATCCACAAATCCTTTCAGTCCTCCCATCTTGTAAAAATTCTTCTTCTCCTTCCTTTTTAATTGAGATTCAGGCCAATGATCTATGATAGAAATAGGCGGATACAGACAGATGCGAAGATCCAATTCCTGTCGCTTATAAAGCTCTTCGTAGACCTCCAGATTATGGATGGGCCCCATTTCATGGACAGATGTCACTCCTTTTTTATGGGCGAACTCGATTGCTTTCTTGGCTGCCCTGATCTTTTCTTCAGATCCTGGCTCTGGAATCTTTTTCAGAACCAAATCCACAGCAGCATCTGTCAGTACTCCAGTGGGCTCTCCTGTTTTAGGATCTTTCATTACTTCACCCCCTTCTGGATCAGAGGTGTGCTTGCTGATCCCAGCTAATTTTAATGCCAGGCTATTTGCAAAGACCATGTGCATATCTTTCCGGCTCACACAAACTGGATTTTCTGGAGTGATCCCATCAATCCACTCTTTTTTTGGCAGCTGTTTTGAATCAAACTGTTGATGATCCCACTCTCCGCCTGTTATCCATGTTCTTTTTCCCAACTCATCAGCTTCTTTCTTTATCTTTTTTACAAACTCTTCTTTGCTGCTAACATTCCTTAAGTTAATGGAAGAAAGACTGAGCCCGCCCTCCAAAAAATGAGTATGACTGTCAGTAAAGCCAGGAAGCACAAAAGCTCCCTCCAAATCAATGAACTGGGTTTTTTGATCCGTAAAATGTTTGACTTGTCCCCAGGAGCCAATTTCCAGAATCCGGCCTTTGTGAACAGCCACTGCCTCAGCATTTGGATGGGCTGGATCAACAGTCCAAAATCGACCATTTTTAAGAATGAGATCTGCTTTTTTGTCTGATATTTCTTTCATCATCTCAATCCTTTGAGAATCATTTTTCAAGCTTCAACATCTATTGATAATAAAGATTTGGAGATCTCTATCTTATCCAGATCTTTAGGGATCATCAGCCGGTTTTTGTAATTTTTTCTTATTTCTTTTTCAATCTCATCTAATGAATAGTCCAGCTCACCAAAAAAATGTATGGGAATCAAGAATCTGACTCCTGCTTGCTGGGCTATTTTCCCCAAATCAAGGGAACTGGTGTGCATCTTTGAAAGAGAAGGATACTTCTTAAAATAACGGGAGGGAGCACTGCAGTCATGGATAAGTATATCCGGACTTCCACTATTTTTAAAAAGAGGCAGATACACCGGCGTATCTCCAGAGTAAATAAGTCTTAATTGCTCATCTCCAAAATCAAAACAAATACCCAGTGATGATGATGTATGCGGTGTTTTTATGGAGCAAGCCCGGAGAAAACGGTGTATTTCAAAAAATTGATCCGGATAAACCTTCTTGAATCGAACCCGGCATTTTATCTTCTTGTCTAATAGATTGAAAAGGTCCAGTAATTGTTTGCAAAACTTGATAGTTTCTCCAGAGCCGTAGAGGAGAATTGACATTTCTACTAACATCAAACTGTGGATAAGGGCAGGAAGACCATAAATATGATCTGGATGGGTATGGGTGACAAATATAGAATAGATATTTCGAGGATCCAAATCTAATTTTTTTATCTTGCCAAAGGCATCCCCGGGGCAGTCTATAAGTAATAAATCATTTTCTATATTCAAAACCAAAGAAGCATTGCTTCTGTCTTTCCATGGAAGAGAACCTCCCGTTCCTAAAAAACAAAGTTCTTTCATCCGGCCTCCTCATTCCATCAGATTATATATGATAGACTCAAACCAAACGCTCTGCAAGAAAAGGATTTGAAAATCAGATTTGGCTTGTGCTCCCTTCAGATTTTTGAAGGGGAAGGGCAAGGGATTCGTCACCCGCTCGATTCCCCAGCGTGGAATCTCCCTCCCGGTTCGGGCTTCGCTCCCCTCTAAAGAGGAACCCTGCCCGCTCCGCCCTCACAGGGGATTCCTCATCCCTCGCCCTCTCCCCTTATTAAACATTATACTTCACATGTATCACGGTTTTGGAAAGGCTTCCTTTAATATCGCTTCAGCCATACCTTCAAATTTTCAAGATAAAAAAATAAATTAAATTGAAACGCAAAGGTCAAAACAATTTGACACGATTCTTATACTTTAGATAATAAGAAACAATAGAAATGGAGAAACTAAAGGTATCGGCTCCAGGGAGATTGTGTCTGCTGGGAGAACATCAAGACTATTTTGGCCTCCCCATTATAGCTGGAGCCATAAACCTAAGAATATCAATAACAGGAAATGCTATTCCTGATAAAAAGATCAAACTAGACCTTCCTGATATTGGAGAAAAAGATGAATTTCCTTTAGGAGAAGAGCTGTCCTACATTAAAGAAAGGGATTACTTAAAGAGTGCAATGAATATCCTGCTAAGAAAAAACATCACTCCTCACTCTGGATGGGAAGCCCGGGTTCAGGGCGCTATTCCCATTAATTCAGGCACTGCCAGTTCTTCAGCATTGGTGGTGGCCTGGATCGGATTTCTTTTAAAAGCAGCCCGAGAAAAAAGATCGGTCCATCCCAAACAAATCGCTGAACTGGCTTTTCAATCAGAAGTGGCTGAATTTAAGGAACCTGGAGGGAAGATGGACCATTATTCATCATCTCTCGGTCAGGTCATCTGTATACACTTTGGGAAAAAACTAAAAGTCACTCAATTTAAAAGCCCTTTGAAAAAATTTGTTCTTGCTGATTCACTTATCCGAAAAGACACCACCGGAACTATAGGATTTATAAAATCCAATGTCATGAAAGCTGTTTCACACGTAAAAACAAAAATAAACAACTTTGGTCTTCAAAGTCCTCTTTCTTCACAAATAAAAGAAGAAATTGAAAAACTCCCTGAAATTGAAAAAAGACTTTTAAAAGGCACTCTCATGACTCGAGACATCACCGCCCAGGGAGAAATTCTATTTAAAGAAAAAATATTTGATCATAAAAAATTCGGAACCCTCCTTACCCAGCAGCAGGAGGTCATCAGAAACTATTTACAGATTTCATCTCCAAAAATAGATAAAATGATAAAGACGGCTCTTGATGAAGGAGCCCTGGGAGCTAAAATAAACGGATCCGGAGAGGGTGGATGCATTTTCGCTTATGCTCCTGACAGGGCAGAAAAAGTAGCCAATAAACTGGAAAAATCAGGAGCCAAGGCTTATATTGTGCATGTGGATAACGGGATAAAAATCCATAAGAACAAATGATTAACGCAACTCAAATCAGAAAAGGCATGGTCATAGAAATCAATGGTGAACTCTATTTAGTGTTGGAAACATCCCACGTCACACCTGGAAAAGGACAGGCTTTGATGCAGACCAAACTCAGAAAGCTCAAAGATCAAACCCTTCATGAACATAGATTCCGATCAAAAGACAAAGTGGAACAGGCTTATTTAGAAGAAATAGAGATGGAATATCTCTATAAAGAAAACAACCTTTATGTATTCATGAATACTGAGAATTATGAGCAGATTAGGCTTTCTGAAGAAATTCTTGGAGATGCCATCAATTATCTGATTCCCAACGTGGTGTTTTCTGTAGAAATGTACGAAGGAAATCCAGTGGGAGTCAATCCACCTATGACTGTTGACCTCAAAGTCACCAAAACAGAACCTTATCTCAAAGGAGCCACCCAGACAGCAAGCAGTAAGCCAGCCACTTTAGAAACAGGAATCACCATAAATGTCCCTCAATTCATTAAAAAAGGAGATATCCTGCGCATAGATACTCGAGAAGATAAATATTTGGAGCGGATCAAAAAATAAAATGGATGAATTTAAAGGAGGGGGAGTTCATAAAAAACTTCTTGAAATAGATCTGACTCTTTCAAAGTCCCGCCTCCGGAAACTAAATAAATCTCTGCTCCAAGATTATATTGGAGGCAGAGCTCTGGCGACTCGGATTTTTTTTGATGCAGTCAATCCCTCCTGTGATCCACTCAGTCCTGAGAATATCATAGTCATAGCTTCGTCTCCACTCATAGGCACATCTGCTCCCACTGCCACAAGAGGTCATATGGTGTTTAAGTCGCCTTTGACCGGATTTATAGGAAGTTCAAACTGCGGAGGAACCTGGGCCCGCTATATGAAATCCGCCGGATATGATGCTGTGCTTATTAAAGGAAAGGCCAAAAAACCTGTGACCCTACATATCAGTCCAGAATCCGTCAGATTTGAATCTGCTGAAAAGATATGGGGATATGATGTGCATAAAACCACAGACATTCTAAAAAAGAACTCCAAAAAAAACCACATTCTTTGCATTGGCCCAGCCGGAGAAAATCTGGTGAAGTTCTCCTCTGTGATGAATGATAAAAATAGAGCTTATGGAAGAGGAGGACCTGGAGCTGTATTTGGAAGCAAGAATCTCAAGGCCATTTGTGTCTCAGGGAATGAAAAAACATCCATAGAGAAAAAAGAAATATTCAAAGCTGGAAAAGAACAGGCAGAATATATCATGAAAGCCTCCCCCATCACCAAAAGACTCCTGAAAGAGTTGGGCACATCCGGACTTTTTAAACTCATTAATGTTATGGAAATGCTCCCTCATAATAATTTTCAGGATAATATTCACTCAGATCATAAAATCGATGAAATATCAGGAGAAAGAATAAAGAAAAATTTACTCCGAAGAGCTGGTGCTTGTTTTGGATGTCCCATTGCTTGCCAGCGCCATACCTCTGTTAATGGACAAAGCGGAGAAGGACCTGAATATGAAACCCTGGTTATGCTGGGACCTCAATGCGAAGTTTATGACTTAAAATCAATAACCAAAGCCAATTACTCTTGCAATGAACTGGGATTGGACACCATAAGTATGGGGGGTACCACCGCCTGTGTTATGGAACTGTTTGAAAAAGGTTTGATAAGCACCCAAGATACCAACGGCATCAAATTTTCATTTGGCAGGGCAGAAATGCTGGAACAAGTCACCCAACTTGTAGCGTACAGAAAAGGAATCGGTGATCAAATATCAGAAGGCTCTTACAGGTTTGCAGAACTCTTCAATCACCCTTCTCTCTCCATGAGCGTGAAAAAATTAGAAATCCCTGCCTATGATCCCAGAGCTTCTTTCACTCAAGCTCTTGGGTATATGACTTCTCCTACTGGAGCCTGTCACCTCAGGGGCGGGTATGCTGTTTCTCTGGCTTTTTTCGGCGGAACCAAAGAAATACCTAGATTCAGCCAGCTTCAATCCCCTATCGCCATAAGAAATATGCAGAACCTTGGAATCATTCAAGACTCTTTAGGAGTGTGCCGGTTCACAGGATTTGCTTTCTCCACAGAACCCTGGTCCCGGATGCTGAGCGGGGTCACAGGATATGAATATTCTTCAGCAGAATTTGAAAAAATGGCTAACAGAGTCGCTGCTCTGGAAAGAGTGTTTAATCTCAGAGCTGGACTGAAATATTCAGACGACTCTCTTCCCCAGCGTTTCAGCTCACAGTCTATAACGGTTCAAGGAAAAAAAACAGTTCTTTCAAATAAATTTCAAACCCAAATGAGAGAAGACTATTACAAAGCCCGAAGATGGAGTGTTCCAGAAGGAATCCCTTCCAAAAAAACACTTGAAACCATAGGATTGGAAGGAATATAAAATGACCTCTGATCAATGGAAAGCTGATAAAAAGCTAATCCATCTTTTTCAAACCATCGGACGTATCCTGCTGGATAAAGATTTAGAAGACAGCCACAGCGGAAATATTTCCACACTTTGGGAAGACGACCAAGGCAATGAAAAAATTGTGATCACAGCTGCCGGCTCTCAAAAAGGAGATCTGGATCCAAGTCAGATCTGTTTTCTTTCCCCTTCAGAAACAGATTTCGGTTATTATAAAGCTTCATCAGAAACAGATATACACGCAAAAATCCTTTCCCTCCCTGGAGTACGTGCAGTCATTCATGCCCACACTAAAGAGCTCACCATCATGACTTTTGATGAGGAAGAAAAACCCAATAAACCCTCTCCTTTTATTCCCATTGATGTATTGGGATTCTATCATCTTAACGGCAGTATTCCAGTAGACTGGGTGGAAGTGCCGGTCGGATCTCCTGAAATGGCAAAAATCATACCAAAAAGACTGGCTCATCATAAAACCACAGTGCTTCAGGGACATGGAATCTTTGCTAAAGGAAGCACGTTGAAAGAAACCCTTTTCAATGTGTGCATAGCCAATAACTCAGGTTATATCGCCCGTTTAGCAAATAAACTTAATATTGATATCCAGAAATTAAGAAAAGAGATCACAAAATCCCCTTCAAAATATTTTCCTTATCCTCTCAAAAAATATACTCAAGAGCGGGAAAAAACAAGAGAAATTCAAGGTGAAAAGGAGATCAGTGAAGAATTCAAAAAAACCGCAGCCAGAATATTTGAATCTAATCTTTCTCCTTTTTTCACAGGATCTATGTCTATCCGGGGAGTGGACAGGATGCTCTACGCTCCTAAAGCTTCCATACCCAGAGAGATCAGAGGTCCCATTGAGGAAATTCCTCTCTCTTTGGAGAAAAAAGAACCAGACAGGGAGATGACGATCCACCAACAGATATATAAAAATACTGACTTTCAAACAGTTATCCACTGTTATATTCCTGAATCTGAAGCTGTTTCTTATTTTATCCCCCCAGGACAAAAAAAACCCATAAACAGGGTAGTCCCTATTGATGCAGAAGGAAGCTTTTTCTATCTTGTAATCCCCATTCTGCCTCCAAGCTTTAAATGGGAAGCTCTGATCCGCCTCTTACACGACTACAAAATCGTGATCATCAGAGGAGGTGGCGTTTGGAGTGTGGGAGAGCAGTCCTTATCTGAAGCCCTGCATCATCCTTCTTCTCTTAGGGATATTTGTCTCTATATCATTGGAGCTTACGAGAGGGGACTGAACCTTTCAAAAATGCAGCCAGAAAAAGCCAGACAGTGGTGACAAAAGCACTAAAATTAAAAAAACACAGATCATTCGAATCATTGATTTTCTAGATAATCAACAGCTTCCTGAGGATGAGCTGAAGTCATATCTGCACCGATTCTTTGAGCAAATGCATCAGTAACCGGAGCTCCCCCCACTAAGACTTTTACCTCGGGAAATTTTGATTTAATGGCTTTGACAGTTCTTTCCATATTAACCATGGTGGTGGTGAGTAAAGCACTCATCCCGACTGCAAGGGGTTTATTTTGGTTTATAGCTTTTATAAAATCCTGGGGAGAGACATCAACTCCACAATCAATCACTTCCCATCCGCTTCCTTCTAAAAACATAGCAACAATCTTTTTTCCGATATCATGCAGATCTCCGGAAACCGTCCCCATTATAATCCTTCCCTTATGCTGGACATCTCCAGATATAAAATAAGGTTTTAAATGGCCCATGGCTGCGGTCATAGCTTTAGCTGCAACCAAAACATCAGGAAGATAAATTTCATTTCTCTTAAACTTTTCCCCTACCTTCTGCATTCCTGATATGAGTCCAGAAGTCAAAATCTTTCTAGGAGGGATGTTCCCATCAAGCGCCTTTCTAGTCAGTTCATCAGCCCCTTCCTGGCCTCTCAGTTCAGGAGGATATCTTGATTCAGCACTAACTTTTCCTCTTTCCACACAAAATGAAATCTTTTCTAAAATATGATCCATTTTCAAATTTCTTATCCTGAATGAATCTCAAGAGAAACCAAGGAGCCAATTAAAACGAAGTCCGAGCCACCCCTACATTTCCCTGTTCATCCACAGCTTTAACTGTGATCATATCATCAAAATTTTCAGGAAGGTCTACAGAAAAATCAAACATCTCCTGAGTAGAATCGCATATTCCATCCTTAGGAAAAATAATTTTCCATCCTAACTCTCTGATAAAAAAGCGCACCTTTTTTATCCTTGAGTATTCATCCCGAACCGTAAATCGGACTTTTAGTTTACTTCCCGAACGGACTGCCTGAAAATCATTAATAGAGGGGATGGAATTATCTATGATGAAAGACAGGCTGATTTTTTCATTTTCCAAACATCTTTCTTGAGGATTGGACGGAATATCAGATGCTTTGACTTTTATTAAATATTCTCCATCAGGCAGTGATAATGTATCAAAGGTAAATATTTCTTCTGTCCATTTATCTTTGAGAATCCGCCAATTTTCATCCTCAGTCTTTTTTATGTATATGGAATAAACCAAAGTATCGTTATTTGGATCAGCTGCTTGCCAGATAAAAGTCTGATATCCCTTTCTTTGGACCTGCTTGGCCCCGGCAAATGATTTCTTGCTGTTTTTGTCCTCAATAGAATCAGCATCTAAACCCCATATCTGTTCTTCTCCACTGGGAGGTTCTATAAAAACCGTATTGGGAGGTAGCATGCTTATTTTTTCTATAGACGGAGCCTTATTATGCTGCATGAAAAAAATAATAACCTTTTGAACAGAAGGAGAAACATTTCCTGAATTGGTTTTGAACAAAATTTTAAACTGAAGATAACGAGCATCCGGATTCAAAATCTGTTCTCCGTTCTCTTTCTTATAAGGAGGAGACCAGTTGCTCCAAGTTGAAGAAGGCTGACTTGAATTTCCGGTTCGCGTTTGGAGCTGGATGACTGTGCCTGAAGGGAGATCTCCTCTCCATTCAATACTACCCCAGGAAGACATCAATTTGGTATCATAAACCCGGCTTGTGTATTCTCCATTATATCTTTGTTCAGGTTGAATCACGCTTGCTTCTGAAGGATTATTGGAAAGAGTGTATATTTCCTTTTCAAAGGGAAAAAGAGTATAAACCTGTTCAGAATCTTTTTGAAATAAAAGAGATATTTCCTCATTTTTATCTGATGTATACAGCCTTCCTCTTCTCCCCGTTCCAAAAACGATCCTTTTCTTTGAATCATCCCAGCAGAGAGAATAAATCATGTCCTTATCAGATTTCCAAACCTGCTTAACTTTTCCATCCACTTTAATTTTATAAAGAGCGGAGGGCTGGTCTTCATCCGATGTGGTTATTTTTTGGGCTCCTGCTTCAGAGGAACTAACTGTAATAGATACATCTGTGGCTTGGGTGGATAAAGCTGAAGGAAGATCATTATCTCCAGATTTTTTGACTTTCCCTCCGGCTCCTATATAAATATTTCCCTCATCATCAACGGCAATGGATCTCACCTCTTCGTATGGGGACTCAAACATCACTGATGCTTTATTTTCTTTAGAAATATTATAGAGCAACCCAGCGCCACCGCTTCCTGCGATAAAACTCTCATCAGAAATACGCTTCATACAGAGGATATGATTTTCTTCAGAATCAAAAATCTTAACCCCCTCTCCATTAGGCGTAACCTCATAAATCCCTCCATCCTCTCCCACTGCAGCCAATAGAGATCCCTCATCAGTGAACATTAAGTCCCAGATGTATTTCTCATGAGGATTGAAAAACTCATTTCCTTTTCCCTTTTCAGTTATTTTATAGATTTTTCCATTGGGAGAAGTCCCTGCATACAAACTTCCATCAGGCCCCATGGCAAGGCAGTAGACATCCATTTCTGGTGCCTTGAAATAAAGCTCTGGTTCGCCACTGGCTGCAATGCGATAAACAGCTCCTTTGTGACCTGTACCTATATAAACAATCTTTCCTGAGGTGACCAGCATGGACAGATAAAACTCTTCAGGGGGAGTCTTCAGCTCCTCTTCAACCGGGGAAAGAGTTAGCCTTCCATCTGAAGAAACAGTTATACCTTCAAATTTTCCCTTAATAAAATCATCAAATGACTCCAATGTCCATTTCTGAGGAGTGGCAGAATACACTCCTTGAACAACAAACAATAAACCAAAAATTATTATAAACAGATCTCTTTTCATTTTTTTCTCTCTCTCAATTTTCCTGAACTATTCATATGAATCATCCAATTAATATAAAATTTATTTAATCTTTATGGGAATCAAGGCTGCCCCTTGAAATACAAATGGAACTGGGATCTGAAAATTACTTAATGTAGACTTGCTGATCTCTGTGGGTACAGAAGTCGCCACACGTGGAGATGAGAACATTGATTTCATGCTGGGAGGAAGATTGGGCAGTTCTTCCCCTTTTAAGAAAAGACCGGGTTTGTCTGCAAGGATCTTTAAATAAATGCGGTTATTTTTTCTCTGATTGCTTAAAATCCTAATCAACTGATAAAGACTGCGGGGCATAAAAGTCGCAGTATGATAAAGGCTTCTTTCCAGCTGTCCCATAGAAGCTGTGTCTCCAACAAAAAGATAAAATTTAGAACCAGAGGGTAAATTTGGGGCTATGATTCCTCCCTCTTCTAACACACTGTCTCCTCTGAAATTACGGGAATAAATCTTAATTTGAATTCTTTCTCCGGGTGAAACATCATATTTATCCAGCCATACTTTTTCAAGATAAGAAATTTTTATTTCTTCTGAGGAATTGAGTCTCAGGTCAATGCGGTGGATTCCCAATTCTTTGAACTCATTGTTAGTTAAAAAATAAGTTATAGCAGCCACTAAATTTGAAGCATTGTTTACAGAAGTATCAAAATTTCCTGAAAAAAAATCTTCCATATGAATACTCATTCCATTTTCAAGAAAAACAACCCCCTCTAACTCAACAGTAAGATCTCCTATGGACCTTTCTTCAGCAGACATGATGCTGAGGACCGCGACATTCAATAAAGAGGCTGTTAAAATTTTATTCTCTACGACTTCCAAGTGAATATCCTTAGATTTTTTACCGGAATCGAATAATTCTATATTGACAGGTATAAGATCCGGCGTTTTCCCAAGCTCTCCATAGACTCCAGAAGACCGGTCCTGAGAGAAGCTTCCTATCACCGCACCCGTAGAGGTAAGCTTCATAGAGGTGTTAAGACTGGGAACTACGGTGATGACATCAGCTTGGGTCATGGCATAACTGACAGGCCCCAAATTATACATAGGATGGCCAAAGGCCAAAACATTTTGACCGTCCACAAAAGTGGTGGTACCTGTGGCAGCTAAGCTTAAATCCCCAGATATCATCTGAACACCAAGAGGGTCTCCTTCTTTTAAATTAATATCCGAGAAATTTGTCTTACTTTCAGCCTGTTCTCTAGATCCCACCTGCATTGGATTAAAACCAATGTTCGAAAAGAAATGTTTTGACTTCTCAAAAGCTTTTTTCGAAAAACCGCTGAACATAAGAGGGATCTTCATGGGCTCAAGGCTTTTTCCCATATAAAACACATTGGTATTGAGAACATTAAACTTTTCATGCATTTCAGAAAGCTCTTCCAGACTGAGATGTTTTTTTATGGGAATGGGGGGAGAATAAGTGGAGGGTGTTTCCTTTGAATTTTTTATCTCCATCATCTCTTCAATAGGGGTTATTCCTGCAATAGCTTCTGTAGAGAAAGGGAAACTGTAGGCCACAGCCCCAGCCAATTTCCCCTGCAAATAGATGGGACTACCGCTCATGCCCTGAACAACTCCAGTTTTTTCCAAATTACCCCCGGTTAATTTGGCTAAAATGATATTTCTTTTTGGCCCAACACTAGGATCGTTTTCCAAAATTCCCAATATCTCAACCCCAAACTCCTCTACTTTCTTTCCTTTGAATGCGGTTTTTCCCGTTCCCTTCATTCCTTCCTTTATCTGATTGATAGGAAAAAAAGAAGATTGACCATTCAAACTGGAATAAGAAAAAAAGCTTAATATTAAAACAATCAAAACAAATCTGATAGATATTTCTCTCATTCTTTCTCCTGGATTATTTAAATCTAAGTGTATCTAAAGTATTAAACAAATAATTCCTTTCTTTCGTTTCAAATAAACACATTATATGATTCCAAGCCCTTTTCCACATTCTTCAAACAATTTAAGAACTGTATCCATTTCTTCTTCAGTGTGGGTTGCAGAATAACTTGTTCTTATGAGCGCATGACCCTTTGGAACAGCAGGAAAAATAACCGGATTTGTAAATATGCCCTTTTCCCTTAATATCTTCCAGAGCATAAAAGCTTTCTCATCATCCCCGATCATTACAGGAATCACAGCACTTTGAGTGGGGCCTGTTTCATACCCCATGGACTGAAAACCATCCCTCATTTTTTTTGTTATCTCCCATAATCTCACTCTTCTTTCAGGCTCACTTTCAATTATATCAAGATTGGCAATGACTGTTGCTACTGAAGCAGGAGTGATGCTGGCACTAAATATCAGTGAACGGGCAAAATGTTTTATGTAAGAAATAACCTTCTTCTCTCCGGCTACAAATCCTCCTAAAGAAGCAAAAGATTTGCTGAAAGTCCCCATTATGATATCAATATCTTCTTCAACTCCAAAATGTTCACAGGTTCCTCTTCCATGCTCCCCCATAACACCGATTCCATGAGCGTCATCCACCATTATTTTGGCCTTATGTTTTTTGGCTAATTTGACAATTCCAGGAAGATCAGCTAGATCACCTTCCATGCTGAATACTCCATCCACCACGATTAATTTTCCCAATTCCTTACTCAAAGAAGAAAGAACCTTCTCTAAATCATCCATATCATTATGTTTGAATTTATAAACCGTTCCATAAGAAAGGCGGCAGGCATCTATGATACTCGCATGAACCATTTCATCTGAAATAATAGCTTCATCTTTCTGCACCAAAGTTGAAATGATTCCCTGATTCGTCTGGAATCCAGTGCTGAAAGCCAGTGCAGACTCCTTTTTCATGAATTGGCTCAGCCTTTCTTCTAATTCAACATGAATATCAAGAGTCCCATTTAAGAATCTTGACCCACAAGTAGCCACTCCATATTTATCAACAGCCTTTTTGGCTGCCTCCATGACTTTTGGGTGATCGATAAGACCTAAATAATTATTAGAACCAACCATAATCACATCTTTTCCATCGATTTTGACTTTGTTTCCATTGACTTGCTGAATGGGAGTAAAATAGGGATATATCCCCATCTGCTGAGCTTCTTCAGCCCTTGTAAACTTATAGCATTTATCAAACAAACTCACTCCTGCCTCCTCTTAATTAATGATTAAACCTGAGTGAAATCACTTTTTAGATAATTTGACCTTATAAATATATTTCCTTACAATTTCTATCATGAAAGTTTTCATTACGGGAGGGACTGGTTTTATCGGGAGTCACTTTGTTGATTTCCTCTTAAAATTCAAAAATATCCACATCTATGCTCTCACCCGTAACCTCAATAAATCGAAATGGCTCAAAGGACGCAACATAACTTTTGTTGAAGGAAATCTGTTTTCTCTTCCTCCTCTCCCTTCAGACCTAGATTACTTGATTCATATTGCAGGTCTCAGTAAAGCACTCAAATCTGAAAATTATTATACCGTAAACCAGAAAGGAACAGCAAGCCTTTTCCATAAGCTGGATTCTGGAAATGCAAATCCTAAAAAAGTGGTTTGCTTAAGCAGCCTGGCTGCAGCCGGACCCTGCAGCATCGGTCAAATAGTGACAGAAAACAGTGAGCCTTTTTGTGTGACTCCTTACGGAAAAAGCAAACGACTGGGAGAAATCGAAGCTCTTCATTATAAGGACAAATTTCCTGTAGTCATTGTTAGAGTAGGACCTGTTTTTGGGCCCAGAGACAGGGATTTTCTTCCCTACTTTAAGATAATAAATAAAGGCCTGCTTCCCTCTTTAGATTCCAAAGCAGGTTTGATGAGTCTTTGCTATGTTAAAGACTTAGTTCGGGCTCTATATCTCTGCATGCAAAAAGAGGTGAAAAGTGGAGAAATATTTCATATCGCTGATTCAAAACCATACAGTTGGGATGAGTTTGGAATGACTATCGCCAAAACGTTAGGGAAAAAACCTTTGAAAATAAATCCTCCCTATCTATTTCTGCGTTTGATAACAGGCCTCTCTGAGCTGGGTGCAAGGATCAGTAAAAATCCAACTATCTTAAATCAAGATAAACTCATAGAGATGAACCAGGAAGGATGGATAACTGATACCTCTAAAGCCAAAAAAGAACTGGGATTTAAAACTGAATACACTTTAGAGGAGGCGGTCAAAGAAACTGTCCATTGGTATAAAGAAAAAAACTGGCTCTAAAATCAATCAGGATTTCTTTTGGATGTGTAAAATGTTGCAGAAAACTCTTTTTTATCCTTAAGACACCAACCTTCCTCCAAAGAACAGGCAAAATACTTTACCGTTCCCTTAATGATGTGGTTGCCTCTTTCTGCTTCTGGTTTGACCGTAAAAGGCACCCTAACCGGATCGGAAAAGTCCAGATATTTTTTTTCATCCTTCTCAATGACTTTTATATCAAGATCTGAAGCCGTGAAAAAATCTTTGGAAAAAGCCAATGTCTCCGAAGGTTCGATTTCAATGATAAAGGAAGGCTGAGAGCTTATAGCTATTCCTTGTTTTACTGTGAATTTTAATTCAATATTACCTTCTTGTTCCCTGGAAAGCCTTTTGGGTTTTATGTTCACTTCGATGCTCAATAGATCATATTTTTCAGCAGATAGAAATGTAAAGGCTAAACAAACTAAGAAAATGCTCACTGTCAATTTTCTCATTCTTTAAATCCCTTATACTTATAATAATTAACAACCAAATTTAATTCAAATCAAGTTAATCAAAAAATTTGCATTTTTGAAAAATTTTATCTTTATTTTTTTATTTTTATTTATTATAATCCACAAAAATAAAATGAGCTTGATATCCAAAATCACGGGAACAGGACATTTCATTCCTCCGCTTACAGTGACAAACTTCGACCTTGAAAAGGAAATGAATACTTCTGATGAATGGATTCGCAAAAGGACCGGGATTAGAGAAAGACATTATGTCCAACCTGGTGTGGGTTCTTCAGATCTAGCTTATGAAGCCGCGAAAAAAGCTATCCAAGACTCTGGAATCAAAAAGAATGAAATCGATTTCATCATTGCTGCCACGCTATCTCCTGACCATTATTTTCCAGGTATTGGAGTATTGGTCCAATCTAAATTAGGGCTTAAAAATATCGGAGCTTTAGATGTTAGAAATCAATGCAGCGGATTCTTATATGCTCTATCTGTGGCAGATCAATACATAAAATCCGGAATGTATAGAAAAATACTTTTAGTGGCCGCTGAAGTGCAGTCCACGAATCTGGACTATTCTGATGAGGGAAGGCATCTAGCTGTTCTGTTTGGAGATGGAGGAGCCGCTGTTGTCATTGAGGGAGTGGAAAAAGAAAAAGAAAGTGGGATCCTCTCCACTCATTTGTTTTCAAATGGAGAATATTTTTCAAAATTATGGATGGAAACTCCAAGCCCCAAAGACAAGCCCACTTTTTCATATGATATGATAGATAAAAAAAGATGCTATCCTAAAATGGAAGGAAAGCATGTGTTTGTCAATGCTGTTGAAAATATGCCTAAAGCGGTTTGGGCTGCTCTGGATTACAATCACATGACTATCGATGATGTGGATCATCTGATACCTCATCAGGCAAATGATAGAATTAGCCTTATGGTAGCTAAAAAACTGAAAATCCCGGTTCATAAAGTGATAAGGAATATTGATCGATTTGGAAACACCACTGCTGCCTCCATACCCATAGCATTGGATGAATCCGTCAAGAACGGCCGGATAAAAAAAGGAGATATTATTGCCCTGACTGCTTTTGGTTCAGGTTATACCTGGGCCTCAGCTTTAATGAGATGGTAGCTGCTCTGATGACTGAATCATTAATCTTTATTTAGTCATATTTTTATGATAGGATTAGGATTCAATTAATAATATGGAAAAAAGCCCAAATAAATAGAGGAGGAACAAATGAAAAAGATTTTTACAGTTCTATTTATCCTTGCCTTTTCATTAGCCAGCGCTGGAGTCATTATAGCTCAAGACACCAAAGAAGATGAAAACTTTAGAAAAACTTTAGAAGATTATCTTGATACTCTATGGAAGTTTTATCCTACCCAGGCAACACTTGCTGGCTTTCATGATTACGATGATAAACTTGAAGATTTTTCCAGCCGGAATGTAACAAAACAGTATGAGAAACTGGATGAATTTAATAAGGATTTTGTGGTTGAAATTGATAAAGATAAATTAAGTCCTGAAGTAAAAATAGATCATGCCATGATCGTAGACGGCCTTTCTTTAGAACTGCAACAACATGAGAGTCTCCTTCCCTGGGAGTATGACCCGTTATTTTATAACAAAATTATATTTAACTGTGTCAGATCCTTGATGACAGGGGATTTTGGCAATCCAGAGGACAGAGCCAAAAATGCAGTTAAAAGACTCAACGATCTCCCTAAATTTCTCAAAAACGCCATGAAGGACTTGAAAACTCCTTCTCAACTCTCCACAGAAACAGCCATTGACCAATTTCCTGCCATTATGAATTTTTATCAAAACGAAATGCCGCAGCTTATTCAGGAAGCTCCTGATTCTCAAAAATCTGATCTTCAGAAAAAACTGGCTGATGTTATCCCTGCTTTACAGGAATATCAATCCTATTTAAAGGATGAACTTCTTCCTAAATCCACTGGTAATTTCCGCCTGCTCCAAGCCCATGTCAAAATGGCAAGAATGAGTTTCCAGAATCTCTCTCCTCTTCAACAGATAGGAGAAAAAGCTAAAGTCGATATAATCAACATACAAAGAGAAATGGCGTTGATCTGTCTGTCGTTTTACAAAATCATGGATCCAAAATTCAACGTGGAAAAACCTCCATCTAATCTAACAGAAGAACAGGTTCGAAATGTCATAATTTCTCATGTTCTGGATAAACTAAAAATCTTTCACCCCACAAAAGATAATTTCATGGAAGCCTTAAAAACTTCTCAACAAGAAGTTAAAACATTCATACAAGAAAAAGAACTCCTGGACAACCTGCCGGAAGCAGAATTGAATATTGAAGAGATGCCTAAAATCTACCAAACAGGAAATCGGTTTAGGTTGGTCAGGCCTGCTTTATATGACAGCTCAAACCAATACACCCTTCAGATTGCGCCTTTTGATGAGGAATCTAGTGAAGAAGAAATACAAGCTGTTTTGGAAGAATACAATGACTTTATTCTTCCCTTCTATACAGCCCGAAATATATATCCGGGAACCTTTGTTCCAGCATATTTATCTCTTGAAAATGCATCCTTACCCCAAAAATTATACCCAAACAGAGCGCTTATTAGTGGATGGCCTCTTTTTGTTGAAGAAATGATGGCTTTGTCCGGAATAAATAATTATGACCTCAGAGTTCGTCTCCATCAGTTAAAGATGAAGCTGAAAGCTGCCATCGATTTCATGCTCGACCTGCAAATCCACCAAGGCGGCATGACCAAAGAACAAGCAGTGAATTACATGACTAGAATGGGATTTCAATCCAAAATGGAGGCAGAGATAAATTGGGAGAGAATTGTTTTGATGCCTTTAGAAGCTGCCTACCCTTATGTTGGATATCAGGCCATACTGGATATGGAAGAAAATTACAAAAAAATCAAAGGGGATACTTACAGCAGAAAGGAATTTTTACAGGAAATTCTCAGCTATGGCCCCATTCCACTGAGACTGTTAAGAGAAAAATTTAAATAAAAAGAAAAAACACCCTAATAAAATAAAAAAAGGCCTGCTTTTTTAAAAGAGGCCTTTGACTGATATTTTCATTACTCCTGGTTTGCTAAAAAAATCAATGAGTGCTATCCATAAGATATAAAAACATGATTCATATAATCGACTCCCATGCTCACTTAAACGCAGAGGATTTTGATAAAGATAGAGATGAGGTTGTGAAACGGGCTTCTGACGCTGGTATAAAGTCAATCTTATGCCCCACTGAGATATCAGATGAAAAAAATGTAAAAAACACTCGCAGTTTATTAAAAAAATACAACCATATATTAGCTGCGGCAGGGATTCACCCCCATAATGCTAAACTCTTTCATCAAAACCTTGAAAACAAAATAAAAGATATGGCTGAAAAAGGTCAAATCATTGCCGTGGGAGAGATAGGTCTTGACTTTTATTATAATTACTCTCCTCCCTCTAAACAAAAACAAGTGTTCAAAAAACAGCTCTCTTTGGCCCGGGAGCTTGGACTTCCGGTTATCATTCACAGCCGTTCAGCTGCGTCTGATGTTCTTGATATATTAAAAAAACAAAATTTCACTCACGGCGGAATAATGCATTGTTTTACTGAAAACCTTGAATTTGCAAAAAAAATGATCACCCAAGGATTTTATATCTCCTTTTCCGGAATCATAACTTACCCCAAAGCTCATGACTTAAGAGAAATCGCTAAAGAAATCCCGATCAACAAACTCCTGGTAGAGACAGACGCTCCTTTTTTAACTCCTGTCCCTTACAGGAAGAAATTTAAAAGAAATGAACCTTGTTTTGTTATTGAGACTGCAAAAATTCTTGCAGAACTCAAAAAAATTCCTTATGAAACATTCGCGGAAAGAATGTGTGAAAATTTTAGTTGTTTTTTAAAATTTGAAATATAAATTTTTTGATGTTAATATACAATCCGCACATAAAAGGAATCATATCCTTCTGGAATATGATATGTTAAAGTTAGACCAAAAATACATCAAAAAACAAATCAAAAAGGACCCCTCTTTAGAAAATCTTTATTCAGCCATAAAAAATGATCTCAACGAAATAGAAAACAAAATAAAAGGATTTACTGACTCTCCCAATCCTCTGGTCAAAGAAATCAGCAAGTATCTTTTCAAAAAATCTGGGAAAAAAATTCGTCCTGCCATCTTAACTCTTTGCGCTAAACTCTGCAACTACACGGGAACCGATCATATCCTTATGGGAACTCTTGTAGAAATGATTCATACCGCCAGCCTTATTCATGATGACATCATCGATGGCTCTGATAAAAGAAGGGGAAAAGAAACTGTTCACACCCGGTGGGGTCCCAACATCACAGTTCTCCTCGGGGACTATTTATATATAAACACCATAGGGACTTCTTTAAATACAGAGAGCCTAGAAATAACAAAAACCCTATTGCAGGCTTCCACAAAAATGATAGAGGGTGAAATGAATGAATATTATCTAAGCGGAGATCTCTCCATCACCGAAGAAGACTATTTAGACATTCTGGATAAAAAAACAGCTTCCCTCTTTTCAGCTTGTTCTCAAATCGGAGGAAGGATAGCCCACGCAAAGGAAAAACATATAACACTATTGAGAAAATTTGGAACCTATTTTGGAATGAGCTTTCAGTTAATTGATGACTTATTAGACTATTCTGGAAATCCTGATTCATTAGGAAAACCTATCCTTTCTGACCTAAAAGAAGGCCGCATAACCCTTCCTCTCATTTATACTTTTAACAATGACGGTCATGAAAACCGGGACCGCATTTCCAAACTCTTTAATCAGAAAAATTTCAGTAAATACTCTCTTAAAAATATTATAGATATTGTCAAATCCAATGGCGCGCTGGACTATACTTTCCAAAAGGCAAGTGAATTTTCAACTTTGGCACGCAACATATTAAATGATTTTCCCGAATCCGATTATCGAGAAAGCTTAATCCGAATCTCAGACTATATTCTCCACCGGAACAAATAATCCAGGTTAATATGACGTTTTTTATGAATGTTGAATGTGGAAAAAATGTATATATATTTGATGAATAACCTGGATTATTCACGAGTCGAGGTTGCTGCAGATGCAAGGCACAGGGTATGAAGTCGTGGTCCTTCACTACAAATACCCTGTAACGAAGCAGATGCAGTGAGATCGGCTCGCCTCAATGGTAAAAAAATGGCGATTAAAATAAAGTACCTAAACAGGAAAATAGTTCCAATCGTCATTTTTGAAAAAACATTGTATATCGCTGAAAATAAATTGATAATAAAAACATCGCCATTTTTTTATGAATAGGTCAGGTTAATTAAGATTAATAATGCTGGAAATAGAAGTTAAAATCAGAATGCATGATTTAAAAAAAACACAGGAAAAGCTTCTTTCTTCAGGTGCCGATCTATACAAACCAAGATATTTTGAAGAAAATATCCTTTATGACTTTTCTGAGAAAAAACTCACAAAAAGAAATCAAGCTTTAAGACTCCGGTCATTAGGCAAAAAAAGCATCCTGACTTATAAAGGGGAATTACAAAAATCCAGGAAATTCAAAATAAGAAATGAATATGAAACTGAGGTGAAGAACAAAAAGCAGCTGAAAAAAATATTGTCTTCACTCGGTCTCAAGCAAATTTTTACCTATCAGAAATACAGAACTGAGTTTCGAGCAAAAAATCTGAAAATATTTTTAGATGAAACGAAAGCAGGAACATTTATAGAGCTTGAAGGAGAAAGAGAAGATATTGTGAAGTTCATAAAAAAAATGGGATTCTCAAAAAAAGACTTTATAAAGACTGATTACATAACTCTCATCAAAGAAATAGATACCCGAAAAAAAAATTAGACGATTTGTTTTATTGATCCTCTGACTTTTGTTCCTTCTTCTCTCCTCTTTCAACTTCATCCAAAACCCTAAAATCAACCGCTCCCCTTTGAATCTCTTCTTGGGCAATACGAATGAGGCTCTTAGATTTGGATTTTATTTTTGGTTTAGCGCCTTTTAAAAGCTGCCTCGCCCTTTTTGAAACGAGCAAGATAAACTTATACTTACTATCTAAATCTTTGTAAGAATCCAATTATTAAAATCTCCTGTTCGATATATCAGCAAGTAAAATAACAAAAATAAGTCTTAAATTCAACATATAATTTAATCTAACCTGAATTACCCCCAACTAAATCTTAGGTCTTCATGGCATGATGGAACTTAAATAGGGCAGTCCTCATCAAAAATTTGACAATAAATAGGGACTTAATTAAACTATTTAAGCCTTGGTGACCCGTTAGCTCAATTAGGCAGAGCAGCTGACTCTTAATCAGCAGGTTGAAGGTTCAATTCCTTCACGGGTCACTTTTTTTGACTTCCTGAAGAAAAAATCTTTCTTATATTTTTCATAACTTTGACAAGGGTTCTGTCTCCATCCTCAATGAACAATTTTTCTGTAGTGCTCCTAAAATAGGCATTATGATAAACTTCAGATTTATTTTTGGATTTACTCCAGTCATACTCTCTTCTTTTCCCTGGATCACTAAGAATTCTATAAGCCTTCTCAATCCTTTCTAGAATTTTTTTTCTCTGATCTTCATCCATCAGAGTGTAATGAGCCAACGAATTTTTTTTATAAGAACTTTGAGCTATTTTATAAGCCCTCTCTATATCCTGCTGGGAAGCACTCTGGCTAACATTCATGATTTTATAGAGATCCACACTATCTCTTTCTTTCATCTTTATCTTTCTCAATGAGTTTAGAAGCAATGGAAACTAAGGCTTTTCCAACATCCGAATCTTGATATTCATTAATAAAGGGAGTTAAATTTTTTACACTATCATGAACCATCTCATTAAATGGGATAGCTCCCAGATAATCTAAGTCTATCACCAGAATTTTTTGAACTACATTAGAAATGGACTCTCCAAGCATAAAATCTTTTTCATGTCTTGCCTTATTAATGATAAGGCTTGGTTTGAATTTTTTCAGGGCCCGATACAGCAGGTCTGCATAATACTTATCTTGAGAGATAACCTCACTAAGAAAACTATACACCGACCTAGAATTTTCCTTTATCTGCTCAGTCACTTTTTTAATCAAGTCCTGGATCTGATAATGGTCAATGTACAATTTCAGCAGCCTTATAATACATGACTTTAAAAAGTAATAAGCATTCTCAATAGATGTGGGTTCTGGGTTGATAACCAAGACTCCCGGGCTTGAAAGAAGAAAAAAGTCTATTGAATTATAATTCGAACCTGTACCAATATCGATAATGATGACATCAGAGTCAAACGTCTTTATATGTCTTATTAACTTCAATTTTTTAAAATAATTCAAATTAGCTGTGAAAAGCAGATTATCAGAACCTTTAACCAGGCTTAACTTATTAAAAGGAGTGGGGACAGCCACCTCCTTAAGGGTGGGCACCTTTTTAGTAAAAAAATCTCCTATATCTAAATCACTTTTCTTCAACCCAAGAAAAGTATGAAGATTGGCCCCTCCTAAATCAGCATCAATCAATGTAACCTCTTTATTTCTTTTTGAAAGGCATACGGCCAGATTGGCGCTCACAAAACTTTTTCCCGTTCCCCCTTTTCCACCTCCTACAGCCCATATGGTTCTCTGTGAGTCCTGCCGAACAGATATGACCGGATTTGTTTTTGCTTTTTCTGTGCCCATATTCTGAATAATCCAGAAAAATTTTTAATAAAAAGATAGAGTCAACATTTTATCACAGTCAAAACATTTGTAAAATAAAACCTTTGAGTCTGACTTGCTTGAAGAAAAAAAAGGAGTGACCGAAAATCTTATATTTTTGAAGAATATTCTAATTCTTTAAATGTGATAATAAAAGAGGTTTTCTCGTTCATTTCGACTTTCATGTCTCCGTGAAGCTGCTCTGTAAGCATCTTGACTAACTGCAGCCCAAAAGAGCTGGGTTTATTTAACATGAGCTCATTTTTAACTCCCACTCCATTATCACTGACTTCAAGCTTTATTTTATTTTTATCTGTTCGAGCCATAGATATCCTGACCTCTCCTTCTCGATTCTCTGGAAATCCGTGTTTTAAAGAATTGGATATCAATTCATTCACCAAAAGCCCCAAGGGAATAGCTGTATTTATATCAAAAAATATTTCCTCCATATCTTTTTTTAAAATAATTTTCTCAGGATCAATCCCAAAAGACTGAAAAAGATACTGAGTCAAGCTGCTTATGTATTTTGAAAAATCAACTTTGGAGAGGTCTTCAGATCCATATAATTTCTCATGAACCATAGCCATAGTCTTAATTCTTCGGCGGCTTTCTTTGAATATATTCAGAACCCTCTCCTCCTCAATATCCTTTGATTGAAGGGTCAGCAGGCTCGAGATCACCTGCATATTGTTTTTCACTCTATGATGGATCTCGCGTAAAAGAACCTCTTTTTCTCCCAGGGAACGTTCAATTCTCTGTTTATCTTTTTTGCTTTCTGTGATATCCCGGATATAAGAGCGGGTTCCAATGATTTGGCCCTCCTTTTTCAATACCATGGCATCTACTTCACCAAAAATTGTGGCCCCGTCTTTTTTTATTCCCTTAAACTCATAACTGCCTTTGACTTTTTTACCAGCCACTCTACTCTTGTGCAGATTTATGACTTTTTCCCGGTCATCTGGATGAACTAAAGTCAGTATATTCTCCTTCTCAAGTTCTTTTCTTTGATACCCAAATATCTCACACAGCCGGTCATTAAAATATTTAAAATTTCCATCTTTATCATCGATCAATATAGCTATTCGTGCTTTTTCAACCAGATTTTTATATCTTGCCTCAGACTCTTTCAGCTTCTGCTCCATATTTCTGTGCTCAGTGATATCCCTGATGTGGACAACAGTCTGTACTTGTCCTGAATAAGTCTTAAATACACCAGAAACCACCTCCACTATTCTTTTTTTCCCATCTTTCCTTATCACCTTGAATTCGTATCGGGGAGGCACCTCCTCTCCCCTCTGCCTTTTTTGGTATCTTTCTGTGACTAATCTTTTTGATCCTTGATCTAAAAAAAATCTGAAATCCTTTCCAACGACCTTTTCCTTTTTATATCCAACAATCTCCGCAGTCCTTTCATTCAAATAAGTTAGTTTAAAATGATCATCTATGGTGAATATACCCGAGGGAGAGTTATTCACTACCAGTCGGAAAAGTGCATTCCTCTCTGAAAGTTCTTCTTCAGCTTTTTTTCTGCTTACTGCTGTAGCGACCTGCTCAGAAACAAAATTAAGAATATCTTTATCCTCTTCTGTGTACCTAAATCCCTTTTTATAACTCTGAACCACCAGCACTCCAATTGTATTATTTTTTATCTTAAGAGGAATCCCAAGCCAGTCCTCAGAAGGAGGACCAACCGAAACAACTTCTCCCTTTTTTTCCAGTTCTTCAAACACAGGCTGGGGAGCCAGAAGTGCTTTCCCTGTTCTTAATACATATTCCGTCAATCCTCTCCCTAATTTCTGAGGGGAAGGAGGTTTTTCCTCTTGATCTACAAAATAAGGAAAACTTAATGACCCAGCCTCTTTATCATAAAGAGCAATGTAAAAATTATCTTTGGCTGGCATTAATTTAGCTATGATCTCATGGATTTTTCTGTAAAGCTCCCCCAGGCTTTTTGCCGAATGAACAGCTTCAGAAATTTTATATATTGATTCCTGCTTTTTCTTTAATCTCTCCAAATCAGCGACTTTACTCTTTAGTTCTTCCGCGTCTTCGGGGATAAATACTTTGTGGCTTTTTTTCTTTTTCATTTGTTTCCTTTGGTATTTTCATTTAGGAGGTGAAATATGATTAACCTGACCTATTCATAAAAAAATGGCGATGTTTTTATTATCAATTTATTTTCAGCGATATACAAGGTTTTTTTCAAAAATGACGATTGGAACTATTTTCCTGTTAAGTTTCCTCAAAAGATGACAGCTGCTGTTCCAGTTTTACTACGATCTCTCTTAACTGTTCAATAATCTCCTCTAAGTCTTCAGGAGAAAATATATCCCAATCCTCGAGAGTGCATTCATCCCTCCCTCTTTCCAGGCTCTCTATGGCATCTTCAAGACTTTCGATAAGCTGTTCGCAGGTCTCTTCTTTAGTCGTCATTTTATCTCTCCTGTCAAATATTTCATTTATGTTATTTCTGTCTATATATCACATGAAGAAATTTATTGTCAAAGGGAAGTCTAAGTTTTTTTAAATTGACCCTTTTTCTGATATGTGATATATTACATAACAGATGTTTAGATAAAAATGTCTTGAAAACAGCTTCCTGATATTAAATATTTAGGGCATAAATAATGAAGGGAATTATTTTCGATATCAAAAAATATGCCATCCATGATGGGCCGGGCATACGCACCACTGTTTTTTTAAAAGGATGTCCCTTACACTGCTGGTGGTGTCATAATCCAGAAGGTCAGTCTTTGGAAAAAGAAATATTTTATAATCCGGAAAAATGCCTTGATGACTGCACTGACTGTATAGCTGCCTGCCCTTACCAGGCTATAACCAAGGATAACACAGGGATTGCCATCAATAAAAATAAATGCAAATTATCGGGTGAATGCGCTGAAGCTTGCCCCACCACAGCTTTAAAAGTCATAGGACGTCGAATAAGTGCGGATGAATTATTGAAAGAAATCGAAAAAGACCAAATCTTTTATAAAAACTCAAAGGGAGGAGTCACTTTTTCAGGAGGAGAGCCTTTAGTGCAGGTTGAATTCCTAGACTCTGCGCTGGAAAGATGTTGCCGTCAAGACATACACACTGTGGTTGATACCTGCGGATACACATCCTTTGAAAATTTTGAAAAAATTATGGATAAAGTCGACCTTTTTCTTTATGACCTGAAAATGATGGATGAAGAAAAGCACATCGAAACAACGGGTGCCAGCAATCAATTAATACTCGACAACTTAAAAAAACTGGGGAAATCAGGTAAAAAAATTAACATCAGGATTCCCTTGATCCCTGAGGTCAATGATTCTAATGAAAACGCCCAAAAAACAGCCCGTTTTTTAAGAAGCATACCGGGAATCAATATTATAAACCTTCTTCCCTATCATAAAGCTGGAAATCAAAAATATCTCAATCTAAAAAGAAAAACAAAAAATATACAGCCTGTTCCAGAAATTAAAATAAAAAATTTACAGAAAATATATGAAAAATTCGGTTTTTCTGTGAAAATCGGGGGATGAAATGAACAACAGAATAAAAAAACTCAGAGAACAAAGTGTCAACACAAAACCATTTATATCCACAGAGAGGGCCCTACTTCTGACCCAATTCTATAAAAGCCCTAAAGCCAAAAAAGTTTCCATTCCTGTTAAAAGAGCCCTTGCTTTTAAGTACATCTTGGAAAACAAAAAAATAAATATTAATGAAGGAGAGCTTATAGTCGGAGAAAGAGGTCCCTCTCCAAGAGCCACCCCCACTTATCCGGAAATAAACACACACAGTTTAAAAGACCTTGATATCCTGAATTCAAGAAAAAAAACTTCCTATTCAGTGAGTCCAGAAGTGAAGACCTTGTATAAAAAAGAAATCATTCCTTTCTGGAGAGGTCAGTCTATAAGAGAGAGAATATTCAATGAGGTTTCTGAACAATGGAAAGACGCTTATGAGGCAGGGGTATTCACTGAGTTCATGGAACAACGTGCACCCGGACATACGGTTTTAGATGATAAAATCTATAAAAAAGGATTTGTTGACTTTAAGAATGACATCCAGAAAAGCTTGGGTCAGCTTGATTTGTTAAATGACCCTGAAGCGTTTTATAAAAAACAAGAACTTAGAGCCATGGCCATTGCAGCAGATGGGCTAATGATCCTTGCAAAACGTTATTCGGAAAAAGCAAAAAAAATGGCCAAAAAAGAGACCGACAAGCAGAGAAAAAAGGAGCTCCAAAAGATTTCTGAAATCTGCTCTCATGTCCCTGCCCATGCTCCTCGTAATTTCTGGGAAGCCCTGCAGCATTACTGGTTTGTTCACTTGGGAGTGATAACTGAATTGAACGGATGGGATTCTTTTAATCCAGGGAGATTAGACCAGCATCTTTATCCCTTTTATAAAAAACAAATAGATGAAAAATCTCTGACAAAAGAAGACGCCAAAGAACTTTTGGAAGCTTTCTGGATCAAATTCAACAATCAACCCGCTCCTCCCAAAGTAGGAGTGACCGCCGAAGAAAGTGGAACCTATACTGATTTTGCTCTTATCAATATTGGAGGAGTTAAAACTGATGGAACAGATGGAGTGAACGAACTGTCATACCTTATTCTGGATGTTATCGAAGAGATGCGGATCCTCCAGCCAAGCTCAATGGTCCAGATAAGCAAAAAAGGTCCTGACAGCTTTCTTAACAAAGCTCTAAAAATCATAAAAACAGGTTTTGGCCAGCCTTCTGTATTCAACACAGATGTCATCATACAGGAACTCTTGAGACAGGGGAAATCAATAGAAGATGCTAGAGACGGAGGCGCCAGTGGATGTGTGGAGACTGGGGCCTTTGGAAAGGAAAATTACACCCTCACAGGCTATTTTAATATGCCTAAAGTTCTTGAAATCACATTGAATAATGGCTTTGATCCAAGAACTGGGAAAAAAATCGGGCTTGAAACCGGAGACCCATCGGATTTTACAGACTTTCAGGAACTAGTCAACGCCTTCGGAAAGCAGTTGAAACATTTTATAGACATAAAAATAGAAGGCAATAATATCATAGAAAGGCTTTACGCAGAATACATTCCAGCGCCCTTTCTTTCTATTCTCATCAGCGACTGCATAAAAAACGGGAAAGATTATCATGAAGGAGGAGCCAGGTATAACACAACCTATATTCAGGGAGTGGGACTTGGAACCATGACCGACTGCATGACCTCGCTTAAATACAATGTTTTTGATAAAAAAATTATCTCTATGAAAAAACTCCTTCAAGCACTGAGAAATAACTTTAAACAACAAGAAAATCTTAGGCAGAGATTAATAAATAAAACTCCCAAATACGGAAATGATGATGACTATGCTGATGAAAATTTAAAAATTATTTTTGACATCTATTATCAGGCAGTTAATGGAAGACCCAATACAAAAGGAGGGCAGTACAGGATTAACCTCCTGCCCACTACAGTTCATATATATTTTGGGAGAGTCACTGGAGCCACCCCTAATGGGAGAAAAGCTTCGGCTCCTCTTTCAGAAGGCATATCTCCCACTCAAGGAGCTGACATTCAAGGCCCCACTGCTGTGCTGAAATCAGCCTCTAAAATCGACCATGCAAAAACAGGAGGAACTCTACTCAATCAAAAGTTTAATCCCCAGCTTTTCGATGATGAAGGAATAGACAAACTGATGCAGCTGATCCGTTCCTATTTCAGCATGGACGCCCATCACATTCAGATCAATGTGGTGTCTGCTGACACACTTCGCAGAGCTCAAATAAATCCCGAAGAATACAAAAATTTGATTGTCAGAGTGGCTGGGTACAGCGATTATTTCTGTGACTTAAATGAAGAACTTCAGAATGAAATAATCTCCAGAACAGAACAGGCTAAAGTGTAAGCGGACATTTACCACTTGATTTTAAAGGTAACTCTTGCTTGACGGGGCTGCTGCCTTCCCCAAATCTCACCAAAGATGGAGATGTCTTCCTTCACATAGGACAAGGGAGACTGACTGTTCAATACATTCAAAACATCCAATCTTAATACAGAAGAGATTGGAAGAGAAAGAGCTAAATTTCTGAAGTCAATCTCCTTTTCTATTCCCAAATCTAAGTAATGATGAGCCGGTGTTTTTCGGGTGCCTCTGGTCTCAGGAAATGAATAATATCCTCCAAAATAAGGAACATAACCTAATTTTTCCCAGTAATAACCCGAGATCCATTCAAAAGCTGTGGACACATTGATTCCATAAGGAGCCATAAAGACCATCAAAAGCTTGAAGTTATGGTCAACAGAATAAGGAAGCTTTCCATACCAACCCTCATCCCCTATGCCTCTTCCTCCCAAACCGCCTAAAGCCCAGTCATAATAAACTTTGATTTCTTCTAATCCGGGAAGATCAGGAATGTAAATATGATTTCCAAACAAACCCAAATAATTGGTGCTTCCCTCTTCCTGAGACCAGGAACCTGTTTCTGACTGGCCGGGATTGGTTCCTTTTGCTGAAGAATGACTGTAAGAAGCATTAAGAAAAAAATTGGAACCTATTCTTCCGTTCAGCTCAAATTCCAATCCCGAATAATCCCTTTTTTTATGCTCAAAATTATCAAACAAAAACTTATACTGTTCCTCTGGATCAAAAACAGCCAAGACCTCTAATAAATCATCTGCTTTTGACCTTACATAACGAGCTGTGAAAGCCCAATTCTTTCCAATCTTTCTGTCAAACTCCACTAGGGTGCGGTTAAGAAAATTTGGCTTTATGCCGGATGCGATCTCAAAAGGCTGAGACTTCTGCTCATTTTCAAAAACCCAATTTAGGGGATTGTGCAACTCGTCTGAATTTGGATTCATCATCCCCTGCCATCTGTATGTCCTGAATGTCAATCCCGCCCCTGAATTCAAAAGCCCCAGAGGCATAGTGGTTATGACATCCGCGAATCTCCCCCATCCTAATTTGATGATATTTTTACTGTTTCCTGTTATATCAAAAGCCAAAGTCAAGCGGGGAGATAGAAAATCACTGATCCCCCAAGAAAACAATTCTTTTCCCTTGTCATCCAAGCACATCTGAGTTTGGCTTCGGACACCAACCATAAAAGACACCCTATCCCATGTCACCTTGTCATTGAAATATAACCCCATTCCTCTTGAAGAATTGATAAAATCAAACACTCCGTATTCATAAAAAAATGTAGGAGTGCGTTGGTTTTCCCTCCAGGAACTGAAATAATACTTGGTTCCACTTTCAAAATCATTCCCAGGAAAAATATCTTCATCCTTCCCAGTAAAATCAACATTGAATTTAGATGAAAAATAATAATATTCAAATCCAATGTTTATTTCATGGTTACCAAAAGTCTCTGTGTCAAAGTATTTTGTCAATTTCGAGCTGAAATCAACTCTATTTTGATTATCGGTAACTCTTCCATAAGAATTGTTGATATTCCGTCCCAGGTCTTGAATATAATACATGGAGGGACCTAAATCATCATCTACAGGACGATTCAGTTGGTCCCTGTCTATATATCCCAAGCCAGCTTCCACCAAAGTAGTGGAATTCATTATCCCTTTATAATTGATACGCAGTATATAATCAGTGAAATCTTTTTTTTCAAATAGTTCAGGAATTCCTATCCCCCCTTTTTGACCTAGACTTTTTTGATACACAGCTGTGGCTGAAAGATTATGACTGGAGTTAAAAGCATAAGTGAATTTAGCAAACAAGCTATTTGCGTTTGTCTTTTTCTCTCCTCCGGGAACAAATAAATAATCAATGGAGGCGTCGCTGGTTTGGGCAAAATCAGTGAATACATTGTCAGAAACAAAAAACCACAATTTATCTTTAATAATGGGCCCTCCCATATTGAAATACCAATTGTAGTCAGAGAAATAATCAGGCTGACTGATCACGGAAAGCTGATCCATACGCTGGGACTGAAGATTTTTATCCATAAACACAAGAGAGAACTCCCCTGACAGGTCATTGCTTCCTGTTTTGGTCACCATGTTTATGATCCCCCCGTAGGCCGAGCCATATTCCGGACTAAACGGATCAGAAATCACCTGGATCTCTTCTAAAGAATCAAAATTAAGGCGGATCCCTGAGTTTCTTAACCTAACTCCGCTGATACAAAGTCCGTCCACGATCCAATTGTTTCCCTCCTGTCCTTCTCCGCGAAAGCTGGGCTGCCCTTCATCTGAAGTCCCTTTCCTAGTATTCATTCTCACTCCAGTGGCACCAGGAGTGAACTTAACAGCATCCACAACAGTTCTATTCTGTCCTGGTAATTTTTCAAGATTGATGCTGTTTAAATAATAACTGGTATCAGCAGAAGTCTTGTCGATTAAAGGGGCCGATGCAGTGACTGTGACTTCTTCTTCCAATTTTGAGGCTTCCATGGTCACTCTTATATCTGTGACTCTCCCCAATCGAACCATAACATTTTCTTGAACATGAGGTGCAAACCCTTCCCGATAAAAACTCAAGGTATATTCCCCAATAGGAAGGAGAGGAAACCTGAATTCTCCTTCAGAAGAAGAAAAAACTGTTCTCATCCCCTGAAGGCTTTTTCCTTCAATAGAAATTTCTACTCTAGAAAGTCCACTCCCATCCTTGTCTTGAACATAGCCTTTGATCTCTCCGGTCTCACTTGAAAAAACTGAATTCACTAAAAATAAAATTGAAAAGATAATGAATAATTTTGTTTTATTCATCTTTACTGTTCAGCAAAAGCTCCGATTCCCTCTGTATTATGCTGATAAAACTTATAACACAGGAAACTGAGGTTGTCAAAATATGAACCAGACCAAATTTCTGTCAGGGTTGACATTAAAACATAAATAAGTTATAAATTTTGTACCTTGAGATAAGGAGGTGAAATTATTGGCATTTGTAGTCGTTGACGAAGGCGAAAACATCGAAGCTGCTTTGAGAAGATTCAAACGAAAAGTACAGCAAGAATCAATCATTAAAGAAATAAAAAAGCATTCTGTGTACATTAAACCGGGTGAGAAAAGAAGGCTGAAGGATGCTCAAGCAAGAAAGAGGATGAGAAGACGCTTGAGAAGAGACCGGCAGAACAATTATTATTAATTCCTCCGATACTATCCAAGGTTTCTCCTCCCAATCAATTCATATCAGCGAAAAAAATAAGTGGAAGCCTCAGAAAAAGAAGTAAGAACACATAAACCTTCGTGGTTGAAGGTCAAACTCCCCACCCATAATAACTTTTTTAAAGTTTCCGGCTTATTAAGAAAAAAAGAAATCTATACCATTTGTCAGAGTGCCAAATGCCCTAATATCTATGAATGCTGGTCAAAAAAGACCGCAACCTTTTTAATCATGGGAGATGTTTGCACTAGGAACTGCAGTTTCTGCGCAGTCAAATCAGGGAATCCCAAGGAACTTTCCCCAGATGAGCCTGAAAGAATAGCTGAAGCTGTTGAATGTATGGAGCTTAAATACGCAGTGATCACCTCTGTCACACGAGACGACCTCCAAGACGGAGGGGCTTCTTTTTTTGCTGAAACAGTCAAAACAGTTAAGGATAACTCTCCGGGGATAAAAGTAGAAGTTCTCATTCCAGATTTTAAAGGCAGCATAGAGGCCTTAAAAACAGTGATTCAAAGCAGACCTTCTGTCATCAACCATAACCTGGAAGTTCCCCGCGACCTCTACTCTTCCATCAACAGAGTACCCCAAAATTACTTACGTTCTCTTCAGGTACTGAAGGAAGCCAAAAAAATGGGAGCTTTTACTAAATCTGGAATAATGGTGGGGCTCGGAGAAAATTATTCGCAAATCATGCAGACACTTAAAGACCTGAGAAACGTTTCCTGTGATTTATTGACTGTAGGACAGTATCTTCAAGCAACCAGCTCAAATTCTCCGGTGAAAAAATACTACACTCCACACGAATTCAAGGATTTGAAAAACAAAGCTCTGAATATGGGATTCAAGCAGGTCGAATCAGGACCTTTAGTTAGAAGTTCCTACAAAGCTCATAATCTGTATAATAGTTTATTTAGTGAGCACTGAAATGCGCTATTTAATATTCACTGATATCCACGGAAATCTAGAAGCACTGAATTCTGTTCTTGGATTTGCTGAGGAAAAAAGCATCAATCACTTTATTTTTTTGGGAGATTTAGTGGGTTATGGTGCCAATCCTGATGATGTCATCAATAAAATTCGAGCCATAAAGTCAATCTCTACTATCAGAGGAAATCATGACAAAGCCGTGGCTAATATTGATTCTCTGGAAGGTTTCAATTCAGTTGCTGCTGCAGCCATAATATGGACCAGGGAAAACCTTACTGATGGAAACATGGATTTTCTCTGTCAGCTGAAAAAAGGACCTCTTAATGTTCATAAGAATATCACCATTTGCCATGGAGCCCCTTTTGACGAAGATTACTATATATTCGGAGAGATGGATGCAGCTGAAGCCTTTGCTTATTTGGAAACTCCGGTTACTTTTTTTGGACACACTCATCTTCCTTTTGTTTATTCTCTAGAAAACAATTTAGTCAAAGGAACTTATATGTCCGGAAAAATCAAGGAAGTGGCCATGAAAAAAAACATCCAGTACCTCATCAATCCAGGTTCAGTGGGACAGCCTAGAGACCGAAACAACATGGCTGCCTGTGCCATTTACGAGTCTGATGAAAATAAGGTAACTTTTTATCGGATGAAATATGATATAAAAAAAGCTCAGGATAAAATCAAAAAAGCAGGTTTGCCTCATTCTCTTGCTGACAGGCTATCCCTCGGGGTATAAAAATGCCATGGCATTTAGCCCGGATTTCCTTTAAAAAAGGATGTCTTTTTCTCATAAAGAATCAAAAAGGTCTTCAAAAGATACAATATAGCGAAAATCATAACTCTATAAAGCCTCTTGTGGATCAATATAAAAAATCAAATATCTCCTTAACTTTCTCTGAACAAGAGTTTAAGCTTGAGACTGAATTATTCAGACGATATTTCGAGGGTAAACCTGTTGATTTCTCTTCTCTTAAGCTTGATTTTTCAGCAGGAACTCCTTTTCAGAGAAAAATCTGGGATATCACACAAAAAATTCCCTTTGGCTGCGTTGAAACATATAAATCAATAGCCCAGAAAATAAATCACAAAGGATACCGGAGTGTGGGCAACGCTTTGGGAAAAAATCCATTTCTTATTGCTGTACCCTGCCATAGAGTCATAAAAACTGACGGTTCTTTAGGAGGATTTAGAGCCGGACTCGATCTGAAAAAATACCTTCTCCATCTCGAAGGCACCCCAATCCATACATAAACTCAAAATAAACACTAAACACAGGCCCAAAGAAATTCAGGTGTGGCTGTAGCGACATTGAAGATTTTATGAATCACCCAAAGAGGGGTTGGCATAGCAGTATAAACAAGCATGAGGACAACTCTGCTTATAGCTCCCTATATCAATGGACTCTGTACACCGGCATTCTTTTCTCTGACTCTTATCCTTTTTGAGAGATACGGGTTCATTATTGGGATGAAGCCTTTGTAAAAGAGAACCGTCTATACAGGCAGAAGGTTGAATCCCCTCTATAACAGTTAAAAAATCTTGACTGCAAGAATAAAGATTTATTCCCCATTTCCGGGCGATTTCCGCTAAATATTGAGCTGTCTCTATTTTTTCCTCTTTCGGAGGATCGATATACTGAAAATTATGTTTGAGAGCTCTTTTTTTGGCTTTCCCATACCACTGGACAAAGCTGAATCTCACATCCTTGATTCCTCTTGAACTCACTTCAGGAGCTAATCTTTCAAAAAATTGGGTATTGCTGTGTTGTCCTCCTTTATCTTTCCAAAATATCACGGGATCAAATCTTACTGAAATCCGATTGGGACTTCCTGCGATTTTTATCAATTCATCAAACTGTTTTATGGCTTCATGGGGAAAAGGAGCTTTTCTTTCAATAAAAGTCCCTCCCAGGCCAGTTATAGTGAAATGAAGATAAATTTGATCATACTTTTTTATGTTTTTTAGTAGGTGATTCTTGTCGCCTATCATATTTGAAAAATCTTTTGACCAAAACACTATAGTATGAACTCTTTCAGGACTTAAGTTGACTGAATATTTATGACCTAAAGGACCATAGACCAAAGCTGATTCATTGTGTAAACTTTGACTCAACCACGGAGTAAAAAAGGCAACCAAATCACTCCTTCTTGAGGCACTTATAACTTTCTTCATAATAACTTGACACCCAATGGGTGTGGTTCTAGTATTACTCATGGATTATTCATGGTATTTGTCATATTCACAATATCGCCATTTTTCATGAATAATCCAAGTACTTAAAATGAATAATAAAACACACAAAATGTCAACGTTAAGAGCTGAAAATCTAAGAAAAAGCTTTAACCAGCGTCCAGTGGTTAAAGATGTACACATCAAAGTCAAATCCAGCTTTATTGCAGGACTCCTGGGAAGAAACGGAGCGGGAAAAACCACTACCTTCCGCATGGTAACAGGACTGACTGCACCAGATAAAGGAAATATTTATCTAGACGATGAAGACATATCTCATCTTTCCACTACTCAAAGGTCAGAAAAGGGAATCATTTATCTTCCTCAAGAAAATTCAGTATTCATGAAAACCAGTGTTGAGAATAACTTGAAAATGATTCTTGAACTTAAAGACTATGATAAAGACGAACAAGAGAAAATAACCAGAAATCTTCTCTCTGAAATGGGACTCCTTTCACTGGCCAAGCAATCAGCTCACAGTCTGTCCGGAGGTGAAAGAAGAAAGCTCGAAATCTCTCGCTCTTTGGCGCTCAATCCCAAATTCCTTCTTCTAGATGAACCTTTCACAGGAATAGATCCTCTGACCATTATTGAACTTCAAAGAATACTCAAAAATTTAAAAGACAAAGGCATTGGAATTCTTTTATCTGACCATAATGTAAGGGACACATTAAAAATCACTGACTATGCTTATGTCATAGACAACGGAAATATTTTGGTGGAAGGAACTCCTGAAACCATAGCCTCAGACAAAAAAGCCAAGCAAAAATTTCTTGGCGAAACTTTTAAATTATAACCTATCCTGCTGAAATGAAACATTTATCAAAATAAAGAGGAACCATGCCCGCTCCGCCCTCACAGGGGATTCCTCATCCCCTGCCCTCTCCTCTTAATAAATATAATACTTCATATGTATCACAGTATTGTATAAAAATGCATACATATTTTATGAATAGTTCAGGTTAGTTTTGTTTGGGAAATACATAGTCCCCGATGGTTTCTCCAAGAAAAAAGAAAAAGAAAAAGAAATAAACAGAAAGCAGAATGATAAAAAAGGCCGCCACAGCAAAAACAGAACCGGAAATAAGCTGAAATACAGTCACTGAAGTCAGATAGGAAGCAATCCATAAAGTGATAAACCATAATCCTCCAATAAAAAGCACATCAAATATCCGAGACTTTACCCAATCCGAAATTTTTATAGAAGGCTTTTTATAGAGCTTTATTTTCTTTTTTTTTGCTTTTGCCTCTTTATCTTTGTAAAAGGGAAGCTCTGTTTGTTCATCTGTTTCAACTTCTGGTTCTTCGGCCATTTCCTCCTCTTCCTCCTCATCCACTGCTTCCAGGTCTTCAAAAAACTTCTGTTCGGATTCTTCCTCTTCTTTTTCTGTTTTTTCCTGCTTTTCTTCTTCCTTTATAGTTTCTGCCCATGGAGGAAGTTCCCCCTCGACTTCTTCTATTCTGTCTTTAATATCCTGGCGTTCTTTTTTTAAAGAATCAAGAAAGGATTCTATTTCCTTTTTTTCTTTTTCCGAAGAATCAAGGGCATTCCGCAGGTCCTCTGTTTTTAAGGAAGGCTGCTTCCCCTCTTCTATTTCAGCCTTAATCTCTTCGTCTGTTAATTTTTCTTCAGGAAGACCTTTGGTTTCCTTTACTGACTTTTCTTCCTCTATCTTTTCTGCTTCAAGCTCTTCTTCCTCTTCTTCCTCTTCTTCAATTTTTTCTTGTTCAAAGTCTTCTTCTTTTTTATCCTCTTCCTCTTCATCCACTATTTTTTCTCCAGGAATTTCCTCTTCTATTTCCTCGTCTTCCGGAAATATAAGTCTTGTTCCACAATTAGAACAGTATTCACCATCATCTTCAATGATTGCTTTGCAGTAAGGACACCTTCGAATGGCCATTATCTTCCTTATTTATAAATCGAAAAATAAATATTGTCAATCAAAGTCTCAATCTCACTTTGCTTATTTCCCTTTTCTAAAAAACCTAAAAGGACCGTAGTGTCTGTTGATCCTCGGTCCTCTACCAAAGGGAAATCCTTTTTTACTGACTACTCTGACATCTTCAAGAGTATAAAAGGCTTTAGGATTGTGCTTTCTCAATATGGAGATGACTTCATCATAATCGCACCTTCGAATGACCATAAAAAGAATACAGACTTCTCCTTGTTTTCCCTGTGCGTCGACTTTAGTCACAGGATATCCTTTTTCTCTCAACTCCTTTATCAGTTCAGGCGCTTTCATCCTAGTGATAACCCGTAAGACAGCATTGCCAACAGCCAGTTTCTCTTCTATGCAGATTCCAATAAAAGTCCCAGCAGCAAATCCCAGCCCATAGGCTAAATACCCCACAGCATTACTTAAGTGGGTAATAATTGTATTTATTGCCAACAGCCATACAATGACCTCAAAAAAACCAATAACAGGAGCCAGGTATTTAAGTCTTCTGGATACAAAAACAATTCGCAGGGTGCCTAGGGAAACATCAAATATTCGTGATAAAAATATAAGAATAGGGAGTATCACCCACTTAAAAAGTTCTGTGCTTATGATTGCTTCCATCGCTCTTAATATTTCTCCTTCCAAGAAAATGAACTTTATATAAAATACACATGTTATTATAAAAAAACAAATACCTAAAAAAAATACTTTAAATCGTCTAAAGGGTGTGTTTTTTTAATTTGGATTATTCATTGTTTCTGTTATATTGAACACATCAGCCTTTAATTGAATAGCGATGGTTGATGAAAGGAGGGAAAAGTGAAAAAAATATTTAGATTGACCAAAGGATTTAAACACAAAATCGGCCTTCCTCCAGGGACTCCTGTTTACATGGGAGATAGAAAAAAAGAAAAAATAAAGATAACACTTATTGATTACGATGCAGAGAACGTCATAAAAAAGGAAATCAGCCGAATTGAGGAATGTTGTTCTTTTAAAAACAAACCTACAGTGACATGGATCAATATTGATGGAATTCACGAAGCTGAAATCATAAAAAAATTAGGAAAAGATTTTGGTCTGCACCCCTTAACCATGGAAGATATTATGAATCCAAGACAGCGTCCCAAAGTGGAAGAATTTGATGATTACATTTTTATTGTTTTGAAAATGCTTTTCTATGACAACAAACAAGATAAAGTTACGGAAGAACAGGTCAGTCTGATACTGGGTGAAAATTATGTTCTGTCTTTTCAGGAAAAAGAGGAAGATCTGTTCAATCCGATAAGGGATAGAATCAGCAGCGGGAAAGGCCTTATCCGTAAAAGCGGCTCTGATTACCTGGCCTATTCGATTACAGATATTATAGTGGATCATTACTTTTTGATTCTGGAAAAACTAGGAGACAAAGTGGAAAACATCGAGGACTCTCTGGCAGGTACCACAGATGAAAAAACAATGCATCAAATTCATGACCTGAAAAGAGAAATGATACTGCTTCGCAAATCTGTTTGGCCTTTGAGAGAAATGACCAGCAGTGTGGAAAGGCTGGAATCTCCTCTTATCCAAAAAGAAACTCTCCGTTTTTTTCGGGACGTCTACGACCACACCATTCATGTGATCGATACCATTGAAACATATAGGGAAATGATTTTAAGCATGCACGATACCTATCTATCCACCATCAGCAACCGCATGAACGAGGTCATGAAAGTCCTCACTATCATTGCAACCATATTCATCCCTTTGACCTTTATCGCTGGAATATACGGCATGAACTTTGAATTCATGCCCGAACTTAAATGGCCGTTTGGTTATTTTGCAGTCCTGGGTATTATGGCTCTGGTGGCTCTTGTCATGGTCACCTATTTCAAAAAAAAGAAATGGCTCTGAAGCCCATATCAATTCCCCTTCTTATATGAAAAAACAGATGCCTTAAGAGGCTTAATAATCAAAGGATTCTTACTTTATTTCAATACTTTTAGTGGTGTCACTCCTCTTTTATTCTTTTAAAAGCTTTGTCCACGGCTGTTGTTAAATCATCCAGGGCATTTTGAATCCCGGTTTTGAGTTCCTTGCTTGCTTTTTCCCCGGCTCCTTTCATCTCTTGGAGCTTGGATTTTAAAGCATCCCGTTTCATCCTTAAATCTTCTAAGTTTTTATTGTATTTGATTTTCGCTTCAGCTTGAGCTTTTTGTGCCTTGGCATTAAGCTCTTCTATTTTGGCATTCAATATTTTCATTTGAGCATCCATTTTTTCTTGATAAGCTTCTTTTTTCCTCATAATTTTACCTCCTCTTAGGTTGCCTATTTGTGATGGGTTAATCTCCTAAGTCAATCTTAAGAGAAAGGAATCCCATCATATCCTTTAATGAAATCACACCCACTAATTTACCATTGTCAACCACCATGAGCCGGCTGGTATGGTTTTTCTTCATGGTCGAGAGCGCTTCCATGGCATCCTCATCCGGGCTGATGGTGTTTTTTTCTGAGCATGACTGAACCAGTTCTTCCACCTTATGTTGATCTCTCTCCTCTTTGGGGATTTCTTTAACTTGATTGATGGTGACACATCCGGTCAGCTTCTCATCATCCACTACTGGGTACATTTTGTAGTGATGTTTGTATATGTAATCTTCCACCAAGTCCTCAACAGAGAGGGAAGAAGAGACTGTGACTGGATTGGATTTCATGAATCTCCTCACTTTCTCCCCTTCCAAAGACCGCCGCAAAAGCATCTGTTGGTAAGCTGTTTGGGAAGCTCCTCTGATGAACATTCCAATAAGAGCCATCCATATCCCCCCAATAAAATTTCCCATGATGACTTCAATCACTCCAAAAATGATAAGAGCGATACCAAACGCTCCCCCTATCTTAGAAGAGAGCTGAGTCGCCCACCTGAGATCATCCTTCCATCCCCATAAAATAGAGCGAAGCACTCGTCCTCCGTCCAAAGGAAAAGCAGGAATGAGGTTGAATCCCGCTAGTATTAAGTTCAAAATAGCCAAGTAGTTAAATACGCCTGTGACTGACTGGGGCCATCCAATGGACTCACCTAAAAAGGTGACTCCAAAAAATCCTAATCCCAATACCACACTGGAAACAGGCCCGGCCACAGCCATGAAAAACTCAGCTTTAGGGCTGGGGGGCTCTTCAGTCATTTCTGCCACTCCACCGAATATAAATAAAGTGATCCCTTTCATTGGCAGACCAAACTTTCTGGCAATCAAAGAATGCCAGAGCTCATGGAAAACTATAGATACCAACAAGCCCAATGCTCCAGCCACCCCCATCAACCAATAAGTGGTTGTCGAAAGCCCTTCATAAAAATGGGGAAACAGTCCTTGAGCTAAAGTCCAGGTGATAAGGAGTCCCAGTAAAAGCCAGCTAAAATCGATCTTGACCTCAAAACCAAAGAGTTTTATTAATTTAATTCCTTTACCAAACATGGTTTTCCTCCAATCATTTTTCCCTGTTTACCCTCTTGAAACTATTTTTCAAAAAGAGGATATTCTTCATCATTCACCAATCGGTAGACATTTCTCACCTTTTGGTGGTTGAGCTCCTTGAGCATCTTTTTAACAATATCTTTTTTAAGAGAGCTTATATTTTTTTTTCTTCTGCCGTCCATTTTGATTTGAGCCCCGGCAACCATGTCATGACCCCCTGATGTCCCAAAACTAGGAATTATTTTTTGGATGATTTCAGAAGCGTTAGCCTGAATGTTTGAGGTGCGAACAGAGATATAGACCAGATTCTTAAAAGTGCCCACGCACAAAGACCAGGATATATTCTTAATTCTCAATAAGAAATCAGCCATCTCAGCCACAAAATCAGGATAAGGCAGTTGATCCAGAACCACCCAACAGAAGTTTTTGTAGTAGAATGTATTGAGCAGAACATCAGAAAGACGGGCTGCAAATTCCTTAGACAACGCAGGAAACTGGATTTTAGACAGTTGGCTGAAGCTTATAAGAGGAAGAAGTTCCAGATAAGCTTTTCTATCCGCGGGACTTCCTTCTCTCCCCAGTCCCTCTGTTTCACTAAACACAGCATGGAAAAGCGCCGTGGCAGTATCCCGAGGTATGGTCATATCAAGAGATTTAAAATACTCAAAGATTATAGTCGAGCCCGCGCCGTACTCAGGTCGAACATCTAAAAAAGGAAGCTGGGATGTTTTTTTCTGTTTTGGATGATGGTCAATAGCTCCCACACAGTTTGCCTTAGGAGGAAGGGTCACATTTCCTGAGAAAGGCTGGCAGTCAACCAGAATAAATTGTCGGCTCTCCGGAGAAGTCATATTTTTTGTCTTGAATAAAGGGATGTTCAAATGTTTGATCATAGCTTGATTTTCAGCTCTCCCTATTAAACCGTCATAATAGATCTTAACCTTTTTATAGCCTTTGTTTTTCAGAATAGTGCGGAGCCCAAATGCACAGGCTAAGGCATCAGGGTCTGGATTATTGTGAACAATCACAGCCACTGGCTGAGTCTTGTTTAGAACTTTGAACAGTTTTTCCATGGAGTTAATGCCTCAAAATCATATTTTTATATATCTTTATCATAGCTTTTTTCTCAATTTTTTGAAATCAGCCTCAAATTTTTTTCTTATTTTAGGAAACCTCATAGCTGCTGCAGGATGATAAGTCTCTATATATTCTCTGTCATCCTGTCTGGGTGTGTTCCAGGCCACTTTCCCCATAAGCACAATAATTTTTGGATCTATTTTTTTTATTTGTTCTATCAAGTAGGGTATAGAGGTTTCAATCTCCTTTTGATTTGGCTTTCGGTTATGAGGAGTTCTGCATTTCACCACACTGGTGATATATATCTCCTCTCTATTGATTCCGTTCTTCTTAAGGACTTTGTTAAGATAGATTCCGGCTCTGCCCACAAATGGTCTTCCGGTCCTGTCTTCTTCTTTACCTGGATTCTGACCTATAAGCATCACATCTGCATCCAGAGGTCCTTCTCCTTCAACAAATCGGTACTTTCGGCATATCGCTAGATCATGTATATCCATTTGACTTTAAATCAGTCCTTTTTATCGACTTCCAGGCGCGCCCGAGGCAGGCTTTATATATAATATACAAAAATATTCAATAAGAAAATTTAACCTGAACTATTCATAAAAAAATGGCGATGTTTTCATTATAAAATAAAACGCATTTTTAAGGCACGAACAATCTTTCGAATCTAAGAAAAAGAAGCGCTGAAAATCTTATTTCATGAACTTATTGTCCTGAAAAACAGGAAATAGTCCCTCTTATAAAAACTAAAAATTTTTATTATTTATTGTTGACACGCTGAAGTTCAATCTCTATAATCTCTCTCTATGTTTAAAAGAGAGACTGAAAAAAATCAAAAATCACACAGTTTCTCTGTTCTTTTCTGGTGGGCGGGCCCTTCCGCCTAGAACCAACACCACCCAACCCCTTTGTTTTTTCCATTTAATTTAACTTTATTGAATCCATTGATTCAAGATCTATTAAAGGAGATTGATTATGAAAAGATATGCATCCAGAAAAGAACAATTTCTTCCCAAAAAATTCTATAACATAAAGGCGGACCTTAAGGACCTGCCCAAACCACCCTTAAACCCCCAAACCAAAGAGCCTCTCAAACCTGAGGACCTTTCACCGATATTCCCCATGGGCTTTATTCAGCAAGAAGGCTCAATGGAAAGATACATCCCTATTCCAGAAAAAGTTCAGGAAGCCTATGCCGTGTACAGGCCGACTCCTCTGGTCTATGCTTCTGAGCTTAAAAAACATCTGGACACACCCGCTCATATTTTTTACAAGTATGAAGGAGTGGGACCCACTGGAAGCCACAAAAGCAATACCGCTATTGCCCAGGCTTATTTGGCGGCTCAAGAAGGTGTGGAGACTTTGACCACTGAGACCGGAGCAGGTCAGTGGGGATCAGCCCTTTCCCATGCCGGAAATCTTTTTGGCCTTGAAGTCAAAGTCTTCATGGTTCGAATCAGCTTTAGGCAAAAACCAGGCCGGCGGATCATGATGGAAATGTTCGGAGGGAACGTGCAGGAAAGCCCCAGTGATCAGACAGAAGCAGGAAGAAAATTTTTCGCTCAAGATAAGGACCATCCAGGAAGCCTGGGAATCGCCATCTCCGAAGCTGTGGAAATGGCTGTCAAAGACGATACAGCCAAATATTCTCTGGGATCTGTTCTGGACAGCGTGATGATACACCAGAGTGTGATCGGACAAGAAGCTGACAAACAGATGCAGGAACTGGGAGCAGAACCTGATACGATTATCGGATGTGTGGGTGGAGGTTCCAATTATGCGGGACTGGCTTTTCCTTTTGTCAGAAAACGGATTTTGGAAAGCAAAGAAATCAAATTCATAGCTGTCGAACCCAAAGTCTGCCCCACTCTCACTCAAGGAAACTTGAAGTACGATCATGGGGACAGCGTGGGCATGACTCCCCTTCTCTACATGTACACTCTGGGCATGGATTTTATCCCGCCTCCTATTCATGCCGGAGGCCTGCGGTACCACGGCATGGCTCCCCTGGTGAGCCATCTGGCGAAAAAAGGAATCATTGAACCCAGAGCCTACAAGCAGACCAAAATATTTGACTCTGCCAAATTGTTCCTAAAAACAGAAGGAATCCTTCCCGCACCTGAATCCTCACACGCGGTAGCCGCTGCCATTGATGAGGCCGTAGAAGCCAGAGAAAAGGACCAGCAAAGAGTCATATTGTTCAATCTTTCAGGACACGGATTTCTGGACATCAACGCTTACGATCGATAAAAAAGCCAGAATAAACGAGGAAAAAACAGGGACGGTTCTCCTTTTTTGAGAACCGCCGAAACACAGGCAAACACAGGGGACAGTTCCATATAAAAAGAACTGTCCCCATCAAAGGGATTGACAAGCAAGCGGATTTATCTAAAATTAATAGAACCTGGGCGATTAACTCAGCGGAAGAGTGCTACCTTCACACGGTAGAAGTCGCAGGTTCAAATCCTGCATCGCCCACCATTTTCTATTCACCAGCTTGTGTCTCCTTCTTCAAAAAAAAAGAGAACACCCTGCCTCTCAATTCATTCTATGACAATATGATGGTAAATGTTCGGACCTGCAAGTTTACTTAGAGGCTCTCACTTGAATGCTTGTAATCTTTCCCCGTTCGCTTTTCTTCCTGAGTTTATCCCTGTTTTGTCCCATAAGGAGATTTGAGTTTGAAGTGATGAGCACTGCAGAAAAATACCAGAATTATAAAAAGCTTGATTCATAATAAAATGTGGTTTTTCACAGTCCCAATATTCCTGACAGTTTGGCAACCATTTCCCTTTTTAGTTTTTCTATCCTCTTTTGTGTTTCCTTGACAATAATAAAATTCAATTTTATATTAACTTTGACAACTAAGTGCTGGGGAGGTGAAGTGTATCTAGAATGAAAAATACAAAATCACTTGAAGACAAGATCAAAAAAATCGAGAAAAGTCTAAAAGCCAAAGAAAGAGCACTCAAAACCCTGGCTAAAAGCAATAAGGCTCTGGTAACAGCGACTAACGAACAAGATTTATTGGACAGGACATCCCAAATAATAGTTAAAATCGGCGGATATCATCTGGCATGGGTAGGCTATGCTGAAAAAGACAAAAAGAAAGCTGTTCGAATTGTGGCACAGGCTGGATGTGATGAGGGGTCTCTTGACACATTGAATATAACGTGGGCGGATACAAAGCAAGGTCAAGACCCCACAGGAAAAGCCATTCGAACCGGGAAACCATCTCTTATGAAAATTATTACTTCTAACTCCAGCCATGCTTCCTGGCAAAAACAAGCACTAAAACTAGGTTATACCTCTTCTATCGCTCTTCCCTTAAAGGATAAAGGAAAAACATTTGGAGCATTGAATATCTGTACCAGAGAGCCGGATGCTTTTGATAACGAAGAAATTGATCTTTTAAATGAATTAGCCGATGATCTAACTTACGGTATTGTAACTCTGCGGAACCGCATTTTACAGAAAACATCAGAGAAGGAACTCAAAAAAACCCTGAATAAACTCCGCGGTGCTCTGGGAGAAACGATTCAAGTTATAGAATTAATGGTGGAAGAAAGAGATCCTTACACAGCAGGACATCAACTGAGAGTGACTGACCTTGCCCGAGCCATTGCTAAAGAAATGGAACTTCCCGCTGACCAAATTGATGCCATCAGTATGGCTGGCCCCATCCACGATATCGGAAAAATATCTATACCCAGTGAAATACTCAGCAAACCCGCTCACTTAACAGAAACAGAATTTGAGTTGGTAAAAATACACCCCAGAGTGGGATACGAAATATTAAAAAATATTGCCTTCCCCTGGCCTGTGGCGGAAATAGTGCTTCAACATCATGAAAGATTGGATGGTTCAGGCTATCCTAATGGACTAAAAAAAGGCCAGATATTAAGGGAAGCCAGAGTTTTAGCAGTAGCTGATGTAGTGGAAGCCATGTCCTCCTCCAGACCTTACAGGTCAGGCCTTGGCAAAAAGAAAACCCTGGAAGAAATCAAAAAGAATAGAGGGATTCTTTATGATCCAGAGGCAGTAGATGCCTGTATTGAGCTTATTACCAAAAAAGGATATAAATTTAAATAAAGACCTTAACTTTCACTATAAAATTATATAAAAGGGAACCCTGCTATGAGGTAGCCAATGCCCAGAAGGAACTGAGTAAGCAAGACAACCAAAACATTACTCCCAAGAGCAGGAATCAGTTTAGCTTCATCCTCACAATTAAGAGCCCCCTTAATAGCTTTCACGGCAAAAGGAATTGTTAACAAGGCTATCAAAGCAAAAAGGGGCATAACACCTGCAATGACACTGCCAATTATCCATAAATAAACAAGTATGGTTAAAGCAGAATAAACTCTGCTGGCTTTGGCTTTTCCCAGCACAATGGGGAGGGTTCTCCTTCCCCCTTTTCTATCTGCCTCCACATCAGGAAACTCATTTAAAAACAGGAGGTTATGGACCAGGATAAATGACGGAAAGGAAGCTATTACAGCCGGTAAAGTGTAACGGCCGCTTTGAACAAAGTAAGCACCCAATACAGGCAAAGCCCCCAAGCCAAGACCAGGAGCCCACTCCGGCCAGCCCAGTTTGGTCAAATGGGTGGTGTAAATGAGCACGCAAACAGCCCCTATCACAAGCAAAGGGAGAAGAAGCCAACCCTTAGTGATAACAAAATAAACACCTATAGGAACAGAAAGAAGAAAGCAAATCATACCAAACCTGAAAACAGCTTTAGGTGCCAGTAACCTTGCTGGTAAGACACCGCTCCCCCCGCTAAAAGGGGTTCTTTTCACTTCCAGGTCTATGCCGCTTCTGTAGTCAAAATAATCATTCAGAACATTAACGCTGATGTGAAGCAGCAGCAGCCCGGCAAAGGCAAGTAAAGCATGCCAGACGTTGAAAAAATTATCATACCAGGCAATACAGGTCCCCAGAAATATCAGGACTATAGAAAGAATCAGAAATTGAGGTCTCGTTTCTGCAAACCATGTTTTTAGTTTCATCGTCTGCCTCGTGTTTTTTATTATGTCATGCTGAGGGTATCAGCTGCCTTATTAGAACATTTCATACAGTCTCCTGCTTCCATTGGTTTCAATGTTTGCTTGCGGAGATTATACACTATCCCGAGGCACAATCGCAAAAGTTCAAGTCGGCTATTTGTTTATTTTGACAGTTTCTGTCCCCGCCAGACATAATAAATCGCCGGAATAACCATAAGAGTGAGAACGGTTGAGGTTATCAGTCCACCAACCATAGGAGCGGCAATCCGCTTCATCACCTGGGAACCTGTCCCATGACCCCACATAATGGGCAGCAGCGCCATAATGGTGGTGGTCACTGTCATGAGCTTGGGGCGAACTCTTTCCACAGCTCCATGAACAATGGCTTCATGAAGATCTTTTCGTGAATTCATCTTTCCACGCATAAGGCGGTCCTTATAAGCATTATCAACATAAAGAAGCATCACCACTCCTGTTTCTGCCGCCACTCCAGCTAGTGCAATAAATCCGACTCCCACCGCCACACTCATGTTATAACCACTCATCCATATCAGCCAGATTCCACCGACCAGAGCAAAAGGGAGAGACAGCATGATGATCAGACTTTCTGTGACGTTTCTGAAATTTAAATACAACAACATGAAAATAATAAGCAGAGTCACTGGGACAACCATTTGCAGTCTTTTCTGTGCACGCTGCATATATTCATACTGCCCGCTCCAAACAATGCTGTAGCCTGAAGGAAACTCAATCGTTGTATCAACAATCCTTTTGGCTCTCTTCACATAAGAGCCCACATCAATATCCTTAAGATCCACATAAAGCCAGGCTGTTCTTCTGGCATTTTCGCTCTTGATGACTGCAGGTCCCTTATTGATCTGGATATCTGCCACTTGTCCCAGAGGAATTTGAGTACCTGATGGTGTTGGAATCAGAACACGTTTTAAGGAAGGCAAATCATCACGCAGTTCCCGGCTGTACCGAACATTCACTGGATACCGCTCCAACCCTTCCACAGTGGTGGTGACATTCATCCCACCCACTGCTGACATGATGATGTCTTGGACATCTCCGACTGTTAATCCGTAACGGGCTGCAGCTTCTCTATGGATCACAAAGTCTATATAATTTCCTCCTGTGACTCGTTCTGAAATCACACTTCCTGTGCCCGGAACCTGACGTATGACCGCTTCTATCTGTTCTCCCAAATCACTGAGGGTCTGCAGGTCGGGCCCCATCAGCTTGATTCCCACAGGAGTCTTGATTCCTGTGCTGAGCATATCAATTCTGGTTTTAATGGGCATTGTCCAGGCATTGGTCAAACCAGGAAACTGGACTGCTTGGTCCAATTCTTCAGTGAGTTTTTCGATGCTCATCCCGGGCCGCCAGTCTTTTTTGTCTTTGAGCATGATGGTGGTTTCAATCATGGTCAAAGGAGCCGGGTCTGTGGCTGTCTCTGCCCTCCCGATTTTTCCAAACACAGACTCCACTTCAGGAAAACCGGCAATGATTTTGTCGGTCTGCTGAAGAAGCTCCTTGGCTTTGGTGACTGAAATTCCCGGCAACGTGGTGGGCATGTAAAGAAGGTCTCCTTCATTGAGCGGGGGCATGAACTCGGAACCGAGACGGGAAAGAGGAAACATTGTGATCACAACAACCAATAATGCGACAATGATGGTTGCTGTTTTGTGTTTGAGGATGAATTGGATGACCGGACGATAGGCATAGATGAGAATCCGGCTGAGAGGGTGTTTATTCTCCGGCTTAATCTTTCCACGAATAAAAAAACCCATTAAAACAGGGACCACTGTAATAGCCAGAAAAGCAGAGGCTGCCATAGCATAGGTTTTTGTGAAGGCCAGAGGTCGGAAGAGCCTTCCTTCCTGCTGCTGCAGCGTAAAAACAGGGATAAACGAGATAGTTATAATGAGCAGGGAATAAAACAAAGCCGGACCAACTTCTTTTGAGGCTTTGATGATGAGCTCCCATCTGTCTTTCCCCTTTTTATAAGGTTCTTTTTCCATATGCTTATGGGCATTCTCGATCATCACCACCACGGCATCCACCATGGCTCCAATGGCAATAGCAATGCCTCCTAAAGACATGATATTGGCATTAAGACCCTGGGCCCTCATCACTGTGAACGCGACCAGAACTCCCAAAGGAAGCGTAAACACAGCCACAAAGGAGCTCCTCAAGTGAAAGAGAAAAATAATGATGATCAAAGCCACCACAATGGCTTCTTCGAACAGTTTCTCTCTCAATGTGGAAATGGCGCGCTTTATCAAAGAAGAACGGTCATAGGCTGTTTTCACTGTCACGCCCTCAGGTAATCCTTTTTCCAGTTCCCCCAGCTTTTTCTTCACTCCGTCAATGACTTTGAGCGCGTTTTCACCAAAACGCATCACCACAATTCCTCCCACAGTCTCCCCTTGTCCATTCCAATCTGCAATCCCGCGCCGAAGCTCTGGTCCGAGATGGATGCGAGCAATATCCTTAAGAAAAACAGGGGCATTGTTCGGCCCCATTCCTACAGGAACCTGCCTTAAGTCATCAATGTTCCTTATGTATCCTAATCCTCTGACCATAAACTCAGTCTCCCCCATTTCGATCAACCGGCCTCCCACATCGTTGTTGCTTCGCTTTATGGCGGTCCTCACTTTCTGTAGAGGGATGTTATAAGCCAGCAGTTTAACAGGATCGACCTCGACCTGATACTGTTTGACAAAACCCCCAATACTGGCCACTTCACTGACCCCGGGAACACTAGCCAGCTCATACCGCAAATACCAATCCTGGATCGATCTCAACTGCTGGAGGTCATATTTGTCTCCCCCGTCCAGGACATATTCATACACCCATCCCACACCTGTGGCATCCGGTCCCAACTGAGGAGTCACTCCCTGAGGAAGACGACTTCCTGCAAAATTTAAATACTCCAGAACACGGCTCCGTGCCCAGTAAAGGTCAGTCCCATCTTTAAAAAGGATGTACACAAGTGAAAAGCCAAAAAAAGAATACCCTCTGACGACAGTGGCGTAAGGGACAGACAGCATGGCTGTGGTTAAAGGATAAGTCACCTGGTCTTCAACCACATTAGGTCCCTGACCCGGATATTCAGTAAGAATGATCACCTGGACATCACTGAGGTCAGGTATGGCATCCACTGGAGTTGTCTGAATAGACACCACTCCAGCAATGATCAAGGCGATGATCCCAATGGTGACTAAAAACCGATTGTTCACAGACCATTCAATGATTTTTTCCAACATGTCACTTTACCTTTTCGAGCTTCATGCCGCATTCCGGACAACGGGCGTCTTTATCTGTGGTCAGAAAATCAGGATGCATGGGGCATGTATACAGCTGATCCGCATCCATCTCAGATTTTTCATGCTGGTGGTCCTCGGGCTCTTTTTTCCGTTCTTTCACAACTGCTTCCTCTGCTTTTTGTGCCCGGGTTTCCCGCATCTTGGCGATGGCTTCGCGGGTCCTGCTTTCTGAATCCAGCATAAATTGTCCAGAAACCACAACTTCCTCATGACCAAACAAACCAGAGACAACCTGGACATAACCGTCCCCGGATTCAACCCCGACTTTTATCTCTCTCGGTTCATACTTTCCATCACCCTGGCTCACAAAAACAATTTGACGCTTTCCGGAATGAATAACCGCTTCAGAAGGAACAGCCAGGGCATCTTTTGCTGTATGACTGAAGATCCGGACTGTGGCATACATGTCCGGTTTGAGGACATGGTCATGATTGTCAAACACCAATCTGACTGTATTGGCCTTTGACTTCTGATCAAGATAGGGATAGATGAAATCAACCTTTCCTATCCGTTTTTCCATCTGGATGTGATCCAATGCAAGTTCAGCCTTTAGTCCGACTTTAACAAGAGCAAGCTCTGATTCATAGACCGAGGCTTCAACCCAGATCTTATCCAGGTTGGCAATATGGAAAAGATCCATACCAGGGCTTATTTTGTCTCCTTCTACAACCGCTTTGTGAGTGACAACTCCTGTCATTTGAGACCTCAGAAGAATGGTTCGGTGTGCCTGACCGGATTCTTTTATTCTTGTGATTTCTGATTCAGGTATGTCCCAGTACTCCAGACGTCCTCTAGCCAGGAGGAGCATTTTTTCTGCACTGTTTTTCACACTTTCATAAGGGCTTGAAGATAACTTTTGGTGATTCTTCAATGCTAATAAGTACTCTTCCTGGGTGGATACCAATTCAGGAGAGTAGATCTCCAGCAAAGGCTGACCTTTTTGGACCTTTTGCCCTGTTTTGTTCACGTATAATTTCTCGACCCATCCGCTGATTTTGGTGTGGACTGTCGATTCTCTGTCTTCAGCATAACTCACCTTACCGTAAGCTCTGATAACATTAAAGATATCCCGGCGCTCCACTTTGGCTACACGCAGATTCATATTCTGCTGCAAAACACCATCGATGATTATGCTGCCAGCTCCATCTGCCTCTTCACCTTCATAAACAGGAACCAAGTCCATACCCATCTTGGATTTTCCCGGCTTATCATAGATTTCTGTGGGATCCATTGGTGCACGCCAGTAAAGGATCTTGCCTTGTTTGGATGAATAGAGCTGTTCGACATCCTCTGCAGGCATTTTTTCCGAAGTCCTCAAACCCGGGATGATGAAATAAGTGGCTGTCGCTCCTATGAAAATCCCAACAACAAGGATTATGATTAATTTTGCTTTCATTTTCTTCTCCTGTGACTCATTATCTTTTCTTAATTTGGTTCTTTTGATTCTGTCGCCTGCATGACATCTCTGCCCACAGCCAGTTCGTATTCTGCCAGACTTTTATGAAAATCGGATACGGCAAAGAAATACTGCAGTTCATAATTCTGAAGCAACATTCGATTGTTGATAAGGGTTAAAAAATCAACTTTTCCCACTTTGTAACCTGCCTGAGCTGACTCAAGTGACTGCTGAGCCTGGATGAGCAATCCTCCTTTATAAAGTTCAACTCTTTTCCGGTTTCTCTCCAGCTCAGCCAGAATGCTTTCTATCTCAGATAAGACATTGATTTTTATATTTTCATACTCTGATTTGACTGCTTTAAAGGCCATCTCTCCTTCTGCTACTTTTGCCTTTTGTTTGCGGTTCATATAGAGCGGAATATCCACTGACAGTGTGGCTGAAAAAAAATCAGTCATCTGCCTCATGTCAGCGAGGTCACTGCGCTGTCGGTAGCTGGCTCCGACCATAAAATCAGGCAAAACATCACGTTCTGCGAGTTCAACTTCTGTCTCTGCCTTTTGAATCTTTTGATGCCAGGCCTTTAACAGCGGCCTGTTTTTTTCGATTTCTTCAGCAGAAAATCTTTTTTGTGGACCATCCGGGATCAGCAATCCCAGAGAGGTCTTTTCAATCCGGGTATAAACGGGTCTATTCAACAGTGCGTTCAACCGAGCAGTGACCGAGATTCTTTTTTGCTTCCACATGATGAATTCATCTTCCAGTTTGGAGATTTCAACCTGGGCACGAAGAACATCCTGCTGAAGCCCGGAACCGGTCTTGTATTTGGTTTCTGCCATATGGATAAACTGTTTCATCAACGCCTTGTTTTTTTCAGTTGTCTCAATGGCTCGATCAACAGCATATAAGTCAAAATAAGCATTTTTGACCATTTGAATGACTTGATTCCGGATCTCTTCTTTCTGATATTTCACAGCAGCAGCCTCATATTCGGCAATATCTGTGGAAAGAGACAGTTTTCCTGGAAAAGGGAACATCTGCATGATTCCGATCACCTTGCCTGTCATGGGATCTTGATTAAAAGAAAAACTGTTGACTGGAAGATTGGACAGGCCAAAACTAAGCTGCGGATCAGGGAGAGCACCGGCTTGAGGAATGACTTTTTCAGTGGAAAGCACACGTTGATGAGCAGCTTCCAACCTAGGATTGTTCTCCAATGCTTCTTGGATCCATTCTTTCAACAAATTGCTCTGATTAACAAAATCATTCGGAGATGATAAAAGATATCCACTAAAAGTTAAAAGAACTATAAAAACCCATATCAAACATTTTTTCATTTTTTTTCCTTTTATTCCTAATTTATCTACATGATTTCCTATTTAATACTTTGTTCCATTATTTCTCTTGCCGCACCGAAACTCAGTATATCTAGAATATATATAGTGCCTATCGATTTTGTCAAGATTCATTGTAAAATTTTTTTTCCTTTTCTTATATTCCCCCTGTTTAAACACCTTTCCACCTCAGTACCTCCTAAACTTTTTCAACACCTCAATAACCTCTCCTATTTTTCTTGCCTTGTCTTCATTATTTCCCTTTGTGAAAGACTGACGAACACAACCCTTAAGATGTCTTTCCAGGATATTTTCCTCAACGCTCTTTATGGCTCCCACGATTGAATTGAGCTGTGTCAGTATATCCACACAGTATCTTTTCTGTTCAATCATCCTCTGAACTCCCTTAATCTGCCCTTCAATTCTTCTCAGCCGAACCAATTCTTGTTCATGTGTTGTTTTTTGGTCTTTCATTTTTATCTCCTTTCCCACTATAGCATACCCCCCTATAGTATTCAAGGGCTTTTTGGTATGTGATTAGTATAAAAAACAAATCAGGAAAGTAGATCCTTCTTCTTTTGTTCAAACTCCTCTTTATCTATTTCTCCTTTAGCATATCTCTTTTTTAATATTTCCAAAGCATCCTCTTTAACTCTTGGTTCACCTTTGCTGCTTTGTTGGACAAGATACTTGATAAGAAAGACCAACCCAACCAGCACAGCGACCCAAAAAATCCACATGAATCCACCAAACACCCAATGGTCACCCCACATCATTTCCTTAAACCTCCTTTTAATATTTTCTATATTTTTATAACCAACTGATTATCTCTCCAACTCTTTCTTCTCTGTTCTCAGATTTTCCCAAAAATCCATGATAAATACAGCCAACAAGCCGTCCAGTCAGGATATTTTTTCCTGGACTAGCATTTATTCAAATATCAATTTCACTGATTATCTGCTTTAAAATATCTGCAGATGCCTTGAATTCTCTTTCTTCTTTTTTGTTGAGTTCAATTTTTACAACTTCAGAAATCCCTTTATTATTAATAATGACCGGAATGCTCAAACACACGTCATTGATTCCATAATAATCATCCAGAAGTGTTGATACGGTGCTGACATGATTTTCGTTTCTTAGAATACTGCCTACAATATTGACCAGAGCTAACGATATAGCATAATAAGTGGCTCCTTTTTTATCGATGATTTCATAAGCTGCGTTTTTCACCTGTTCGAATATGTCTTTTTTATCTTTTTCCGAGCATTGCTTTTGACACTGGGAGCAAAATTGGTTCAGAGGAATTCCTCCTATAGTGACCATGCTCCAAACCGGTACTTCACTGTCCCCATGTTCTCCGATTATATAGGCATTTATATCTCTGGAATCTACTTTGCAGTGTTCCCCCAAAAGGGATTTGAACCGGGCTGTATCCAGCATGGTTCCGGAGCCAAATACTCTATTCATGGGATATTCAGAGATCTGTAAAGCCACATAAGTCAAAATATCCACCGGATTAGAGACAATGAGCAAGATCCTGGGATTGTGTTGAACTATCCGTGGAATCAAATCTTTGAATATTTCTGTATTTTTACGAACCAAATCTATTCTTGTTTCCCCGGGTTTCTGGGCTGCGCCTGCTGTGATTACCACCATATCTGCATCCTGACAGTCCTGATAATCTCCCACCTTTATTTTTGAAGGGGAGACAAAAGAAAGACCATGATTTAAATCTTTTGCGTGTCCATCAGCTGTTTCCTTATTGCGGTCTATCAGGACTATATTGTTTGCCAGACCACTGATCATCAAGCTAAAAGCAAACGTAGAGCCTACTTTTCCCGTTCCCACTATGACTACCTTTCTCTCTCTTAGTGAGCTGTTCCCCTTAGCTGCCAAATATTTCTCAGGACTCTTATTAAAGGCATTCTTGCATCTCGGTGTGCAAAAATAATAAGTTTTGCCTTTATAGTGGGCTTTATGTTTATTGTGTTCCTCATCAATTTTCATTCCACATACTGGATCTTTTGTCATTTCAATGCGCCTTCCTTATTGCTAAATAATGTCCCTCTTTATTAATTCTATACTTAAGAATATAGGAACAAAATCCATCCTGTCAATGTATCATAGTACGATGAAAATAGATTTTCACTAAAACTGCGGAATATGGTATTAAAAAACAAGTAAACAAGTATGACGTCACTGTTTTATTCACCGGTTTTTCTCACCGTTGTCAGATTTATTGACAACAGGGACAGTCAAGCGGATAATTAAAGGTAATGACCGAACACCATCTCATTATTGTTCCTGGCGGACTCAACACAGACATAATCGGCTTGGGGGTTAAAAAAATCATTGGACAAGGAGAGCTCACTTTAGGGGGAAGACTTAAAATCGGACCCGGAGGAAAAGCACGAAACATGGCCCAAATGGCTGCTTCCTACCTGGGAAAAGGAAAAGTCGCTATGATCGGAAAAACCAGCCAGGACCCTTACGGCCTGTGGAAAATCCCTTTAAACAGCCTTCGAAAAGCAGGAGTAGATACCACCTATGTCAAAGTCCTGAGTTTTGAAGAATCAGGACAAAAATTCCCAGGTGTTGCCCTCATCCCGGTGAATAAAAAGGGGGAAAACCAGATTTATGTTCTTCCAGGAGCTAACGCTGACTTCACTCCCAGAGATATCAAAGAAGCTCAAGACCTTTTTTTAAATAAAACCAAAAACAAGGTCATGCTGTTGGCGCTTGAAATACCCATAGAAACAGTGTTTTATTCTATAGAAAAAGCCTATGATTCAGGCATAAAAGTAGTTCTGGACCCCGGAGGAATCCAAAATCCTTCCGAGGATCTTCTTTCTGAAAAAATTTTTCTTATCAAACCCAATGAACACGAAGCCCGTATCATGACAGGAATTAAAGTAAATGACTTTGATTCAGCTTCTAAAGCCGCGGATATGTTTATATCCAAAGGAATTCAAAATGTGCTCATCACCCATGGGGATAAGGGCGCTTACTTTTTCAATAAACAACAATCCTTTCATATCCCCTGCCCCAAACTTCTTGATACAGGAGTCCCTGATGAGACAGGATGTGGGGACCAAGTTTCAGCTTTAGCTGCCTCAGGGCTTGCTGACGGAAAAGATATATCTGAGGTTGTGGAGTTATCTGTTTTAGCAGGCACCATGCAGTTTTATAGAGAAGGAATCCAGCCCGTGAAGAAAAAAGAGCTCTTGGACATGAAAAGGAGGATCCAATGAAAAAAGAAAAAATCAAAAAAATTAGAGAAGAAGCCTATCAAATACTCAAAAAAGCTCATATTGTTTTAACAGAACAAGAAAGAAAAAACATGGAAGTGGCTGACTGCGGTTTTGATGATATTAAAAATCTTGGACTCCAGGCTGTGACTTATATCAATACAGACCGGTACTGTGCTAAGGAAATCATCCTCCTTCCATGGCAGCTTTTTCCAGAACACCAGCATCCTCCTATTGACAAAAACAATCCCGGGAAACAAGAGACCTTTAGATGCCGATGGGGTCAAGTCCTCCTCTACGTGGAGGGAGAATCCATTTCCCGACCAAAAGCCAGGGTTCCGGACTCATACAGACCCTATCTTACGGTATGGAAAGAAGTGGAGCTTACTCCCGGAGACCAGTACACTCTTCCTCCCCGCACAAAGCACTGGTTTCAAGCCGGGGAAAACGGAGCTGTGATCTCTGAATTTTCCTCCACCAGCATCGATGAAAAAGATGAGTTTACCGATCCTCGAGTCAAACGAATACCCATCCGGGAATAGTGATTTTATGAATAATAAAGAAAGGTTTCTTAAAGCCATAGAGAGAAAAACTCCTGACAGACTTCCTGTCACTACCCATCATGTGATGCCTTATTTTCTGGAAAAATACATGAACGGAATCTCCTACCAAGAATTTTTTGATTACTTTGGCCTGGATCCTATTCTGTGGCTGGTGGCTCATAAACCTTCTCAGGAAGATGAATACATTCATGGTTCTGGAAAACAAGATTCTGACTATCTGGCTCCTCCATTGATAGAATCAGATAACTGGAAATACACTATCAAAAAAATTCCGACCCCTAAATATTACACTCTCTGCTATATGGTCAAAACTCCTGAAAAGACCCTCTCTATGACTCTCCAGAGTTCTCCTCAAACAGCCTGGGTTTCAGAAAGGCTGATCAAAGAAAAAAAAGACATTGAAATATTTGAAAAATATGCTCCTGCACCAGTTTGTGATGTTTCAATCATCAATGAAAAAGCGCAGGAGTTCGGAGATAGAGGCTTGGTCAGAGGAATGATCCCTGGATTTGATGTCTACGGCCAGCCCGGCTGCTGGCAGGATGCCGCGGTTCTTTACGGCATTGAAGAACTCATCATGGAAACATTCAGTGATCCAGAGTGGGTGCACACCTTTCTCAATATATTAAAGCAGAGAAAAATGAAATTCATCCAGTCCATGAAAGGAGCTGAGTATGACCTGATCGAACACGGCGGCGGCGATGCCTCTTCTACCGTGATATCTCCGAAAATTTTTGATGAATTCGTGGCTCCCTATGACTCTCAACTTATTAATGAAGCTCACCAAAAAGGACAAAGAGTGGTTTATCACACCTGTGGAGGGATGATGCCTCTTCTGGAGCAAATCGCAGACATGAATCCTGATGCGGCAGAGACCTTCACTCCCAGAGCCATGGGTGGCGATGCTGACCTCAGAGAGGCAAAAAAACGAATCGGACACCGAGTGTGCATGATCGGAGGCTTTGACCAGTTTCACTATTTTGAAGGCTGCACTCCTGAGGAGACAAGAAAAGAAGTCAGACGCTGTTTTGAAGAAGCCGGTAAAGGAGGTGGATTCATTTTGTCTCCTTCCGATCATTTTTTCGATGCGGATATAGAGAACATCAAAGCTTTTGCTGACGAAGCCAAAAAATGCACCTACTGAAATTCGCAGGGGAGAACCTTTAATAAAAGTATCCTAGGTCAAATAACTGACATTTTACCAAGGGGGCTACTATTTTTCTAAGAGGTTGGTTTCGAGGGCACGGCCGTCTTTTTGAAAGCAGAGCGTTTTGATCTCCAGAGGTTTTAGAGAGACTTTATACTTTATATCTGGCTTCTTCACATGAACCTCAGCTTTAGAGGGAATACTCGCGGCTTCCTGAATTCTAACCACAAGCGCGTCTCCATCCTCAGAACGCTTGCATGCCAGGAGCCTCACATTCTCAGGGCTTAAGGAAAGAATACCTCGGGAATCAAAATTTCCCACCGGAAGATGGGCTAGGGCATACGGAGGGGAAGACAGCCAGTCAGCCAGGCCGGGGAGCTTTCTGAGGACAGATTCAGGTTCTCCGGGAACCACCAGAAGACGGATTGAATGTTCGCCCATATCCATGCATTTATGGCGGGGATGCTCTTTTAAATTCAATCCCTGTTCATGACAGTAGGCTGCGCTTCTTAAAACAGAGAGCCGGACTTCACCGTCTTTAAAGTCAAAGCCGTGCTGCCCGCTGCTGACAATGCCCATTGAAGATGGTTTCCCATTGATCTGTCTTTTTACAAAGAGCCATTGTCTGTGCACATGCTCCTCTCCATCAGCAGGCCTTTGAGTCATTCCTCCTAGGACTTCACAAAGCAGATGATCTTGTTTGAACTTTGTGGGAATGGAGAGTTTCAGCCGCCTGTGTCTGTGGTTCCATAAAATTCTTAATCTGTATTCAAGGACAGGCCACTGGGAGCAGGAAACAGTCTGCATGAAGATGGAACTTTTTTCATAGATGAATTCGGATTCATGAATCAACCGCACAGGCCCTTTCTCAACCACCCTGGAACTTCCTGGTTTGAGTTCAAATACTCCCTCTTTGTCACAATACTTTTTGACCCCGGTTCCCCAGGAATCCTCGGAATCTTTGATCACTAAGGACTGCATTAGAGGCCCTGAGAGAATCTGTTCTCCACCAGGTCCATAAAGCTTTTCAATCAACCCTGTATGGGGATTTATCTCATAATTGAGGGCTGGCTTGAATTTCTTTATTTCAGCTTTTCCTTTTTTGACTTCCAGTCGGAAATTAGCTGTTCCTATTCCAGGCAGAGGGGTGTAAAAGGAAATCTTCCTCCGCCACCTGTTAAAAGGAAGCAGTGCCTCTGGTTGCTCTTCCTGGCATAAAATCTTTTCCCCACTGAGAGTGGACAGCTTAACATGCCACTCTCCTTCCCATTTGGGACGGTGAGAGAGCATAAATTCCGCTTCAACCGGGACTTGAATCAAAGACGGATTGGTGTTCACTACAGTCAAGGGAAGAGAGGGGCTGTTCTCAAACCTTTGATTCAAAGCTGTCATGGCTTTCATCCGGATTCTTCTTGCCGAATCCATGACTTTTCCATAAAGGTCCAGAGCATCTTTTTCTGCTGGTTGAGTGCAGGACCCCGGAAGGATATCATGAAAGTCATTAAACAGATAACCTCTCCACATCTCTCTGATATCTTTTTCCGGATAAGTTTCATTTTTTAACCACCAGGCGGCCGCACTGATGGATTCAGCCTGTTTGACCAGCCCTTGGCTTTGGATCGCTTTTCTTTTGACGCGAGAAAGAGAGGTGTAGCATCCGGTGAACACCCGCTGCAGTCCTCCTTTAAAAACCGGGGCCTCTTCTATGGAGTCTTTTACTGCCTGATAATACAGATCCGGAGTGCTGTGGAGGAAATCCACCCGGTTTTCTTTGTCCATAAAATCATCAATTTGGTTTAGGTCCTCTCTGGTAGGGCCTCCGCCGTGGTTGCCGATTCCCCAGAAAACAGGGATATCCTGTCGGGTTTTTAAAGCCAGCCCAACCCCCTGTTTAAGTCTTTCTTTGATGTTATGGTATTCGGTGTGGTAAAAGCCCACCGGAATTCGTAAAGCTGCAATTTCTGTTCCCTCGCATCCCTGCCAACGGTAAAGATAAGAGGGAAGTTCCAACTGATCTTGTTGAGGCCTCATATGAACGTACATTTTATAGCCGCTTTTTCTTAGAATTTGGGGGAGTCCGGCACTGTGTCCGAAAGAATCAAAATTGCAAGCCACTTTAGGGAAAGAATTAAAAAAACGTTTGAAAAATGCCCTTCCCTCTGAAATCTGCCTAATAATGGATTCAGTGGATATGAGATTCACATCCGGCTGCAGATACCATCCTCCGCTCACAGCCCAGCGGCCCTTTTTCATCAGCTCCTGGATTTGTTTGAATAAAGAGGGATCATGCTCTCTGACCCACTCGTAGAGAACCGCCTCATTATGGTTGAAAATCAGATCCTGGTGTTCATTCAGGATTTCAACCGCCGTGTAAAACGTGGAGAGAGCTTCCGCGCATCCTTCTTCCCACTGCCACTGCCACACCGGATCCAGATGGGCATTGCAGATCAAATGCACACACGGTTTTTTCATCCTTCCTCCCTGGAGGGCAGCTTTTTATACCAGGTGAAATACAACACAAAAGCAAACACCACCGCCACTGCCCCCCACACTAGAGCATGGTTCCATTTTCTAAGCAAAGCATAAAAAGGAATCAAGGCCAAAGAAAACTGAAAAACAGCAGTCAAAATTCCGTTTAAAGCATCGTAAAACGGAATCCGGTCCTTTGGAGGAACCAGCCCTTTTTTTTCAGCTTCTTTTCTTACCGGCTTCCAAAACCCGAACGGCCTCACCCTCGAATAAAAATCAACCAGCGCCGGCATTTCAGTCGGTTTCTCAAGCCATCCAAAAAATACGGTCACTGCAAAACAGGCGGCAATGTCTATGCCCAGTGCTTTGGGATCGGACCAATGGCTGAAAAACAGCTTCTGGAGAGCGATAAGACCCGCAGAAGCTGCCATGCTCATATAAAAAGCTTTTGCGCTGAACCTCCACCAGTGCCACCTCATGGTGGCGGGGACCAGGATCATGGTCAAAACCACAAAAATCATGGTCTCCCATGCTGAGATGATATCTTCAAAAGACATGCTGGCCACAAATCCGATCATCAGCATGACTACGGATGCCAGCTGCCCCAGTCTCACCAGCTGCTTCTGGGTAAGATTTTTTATAAAATACCTTTTCAGAAAATCATTCACGATCACAGAACTGGTCACATTGATCATGGCATCCAGAGTGGACATCAAAGCCGCCAGAAGAACCGCTATGAAAAGACCTCTCACTCCCACCGGGAGTTTGAGTATCACCAGGGGCATGATTTTTTCTGCATCAAACCCGGCCTGAGTCCCCAAAAAATACACTCCCAGCACCAGAAACGCACAGCCCATGATCCACCGGGCTGTGTAGCCCACAGTCCACATTCCTCCAGCCAAAGCTGCGTCCCTGGAGCTTCGGGCGCTCAGAAAAAACTGAAAATCCCACACATTGGGACCAGCCAGCAAACGGAAAACCATCCATGAAAATCCTGCCACCATCACCGGTCCGAATAAATAAAAATGATGATAGCTTTCAGGTGACGACTGCAGGTATCCGGACCACAGCTTCCAGGGGATCTTTAAGGAATGCCATCCCGCGCTTTTATCGGAAAAAAGCTGAGTCAATTGATTGTTTGTAAACACCATCACGGATAAAATCACAGCCCCCACTCCAATAAGCAGAGTCTGAAGCATATCCGTCAGTATCACTCCGAAAAAACCAGCCAGGGTCACATAAAGGCCAACCACAGCAAACACAATAAATGTGGCCAGTTCTCTTGATAAAGGGAGAAACTCTTCCGCGAATTTCCCTATGCCCACAGCAATGTAGGTAAGATTGAAAATCATAAGAAGAAGCAGAAACAGAGCCGAGGCGATCCGGGCGTTTTCCGCATCTCTGTTGTCTCCATACCGGGTCCTGTTCCATTCAGCAAAAGTCATCACTCCTGAGCGGCGGATCCATTTCGCCTGAAACGCCATATAAAAACAGATCATAAACCATCCCCAGTAGATATGGGTCACCCAGACAGCTTTAAGGCCCAGATAATACAGAGCTCCTACCATGGCCATGGTGCCGCCGATGTCAATATAGCTGGAACATCCTGCCAGCCCCAGCATCCACCAGGGAACATTGCGGCCGGCCAGATAGTAGGCTGACAGTCCCTTAGTGGCTCTCTTCTTTATCCAGAACCCCATTACAGCAATGAATATGAGATATCCCAGAATAAGGGACAGGTCAGTTGGAGAGAGTTTCATAACCGAACAGCTATTTTTATATCAGGATGAAAGAGATGTCAAATCAGCCTGGAAATTAAACAAACATCCTCTTCCAGTAGAAAACAGTCCTTTTAAAAATAAAAAAATAAATTAAATAACAGTGGTTTTTTTCAATATCACCAAATCATGTATTTCTTATCAAGTGTTTATACTTTTCAAAAAGCTTTTTGAGCTGTTCTTTAGTAACAAAGTACCCCTGTATATGAAAAGAAAGATTAGGTTTCAAAGGATCATTTGTTTTTAAAAGTATGTATTCTCTTACAGGGCCATATTTATCAGAAGTTCCTATATTCACTTCCGCTTTTTTCTGTTTGCCAGGTGCTATTTTCAATAGCTTCTTTAATTCTTTCCCATTGTGAAAAAACTGGGCGTTTCTATGAGAAAATTCCACCTCCAGTTCCCTTTCTCCGGTGTTTATTAGTGTTATTTCAGAACGAATATCTTCACCTTTTAAAAGCAGTCCAACATCCGTGCTGGTTTTTTCAATCCTAATCTCGGGACCAGGGGGCACCTCAATATTTGCAGTAATAGTTAGCATCGTCCGAGGTTTCTCTGGGTCATTGGAATAGACATAGATGTATTTAGAAACATTCCCCTTGTATCCTCTCGTATTAAAAGTGATCTTCAAACTGCCATTTTCACCCGGTTCGAGTCTTTTCTTTGAAGCAAGAGCAGCTGTGCATCCACATGAAGTCTTTATTTGGCCTATTATAAGAAGCGAATTTCCGGTATTTTCAAACTTAAAACTATGGGTCAGCATATCCCCCTGCTTCACTTTTCCAAAGTCAATTTTTTGTTGATTGAATTTGATGTTCGAAGAATCCAGAGCTTTGAGATGCCCAAAAAAAAAGAATAGACATACAATAAAAAAGACTATAGCTCCCTCTTTTCTTTTCATCGTAAACTCCATTATTTTAAAATATCACTTTTTTCCTATATTTTTAACTATCTTAATTTGTAAAAGAATTTGTTCTTTGTTTTCTTATGATCACTATAGTCTAAGTATTAAAAAAAGTGAACAAAAATATTATGAATACAAAATCATAAAAAAAATAATTCTTTTGGTCTATTTTTTGGGGGGCTTTGTGGGGACCCAGTTCTCTATGAATTTCTTTTTTCCTTCATGTTCTTCAACTAACGCCCGAAATAAGGCCCGCATCTGCTCATAAGTGAGGGTCCCTATGACCATGCGACCGTTTATGATCATTGTGGGGGTGGAGCGGATTCCATACTCATATTGGTCAGAAGTTTTCTCATACTCTCTGCCTGTATTAACAATCAGGTTCACTATCTCCTGCACAGAAGGGTCTTGGGCCAAATCATACACTCCATATCTTTGGGCAAGTTCCTTTCTCCACTGATGATCGGAGCGTGCTGTATTAAAATTGGTAAAGATCTCATCATGTATGACCTGAAACTGTCCGGGGTCAGCCGCTGCGTAATAAGCCAGTTCACAGGCACCCGGGTGAATATCTTTGTCTACCACACGGTTGCATTCTTCCTCCAAGGGGAAAAATTGAAAAGCAATATTGACCTTGCCAGAAAATTCCTCCTTTAACTGGTTGAACTGCTGTTCTAGATACAGACAGTCCGAACAGAGATAATCCCCATACTCCACAATATGTACGGGCGCCTCTTCAAACACTTCCGTGGAACGCACGGTCCAGTAGGGCGAAATAAAGCTGGGATTTCCCACTACCGGAAGTTCATAAAACTGTTTGACTACTCTTACAGCCACCGCTTCCTGAGCCTCTTTTTTAGTCTCATGATATTCAATCATGCCATAAGAAGCCAAGGCCATGATTAGGGCAAAGGTGAAAAGCATCTTAAAAGAAGGATGGAAAAAGCGGCTGAAAATACCTTTTTTATTTGTTTGTGAGAACACAAAAAAAAGAATGAAACTCAAAAAGGAAAATACATAATAACCCAGACAAAAAAGACAGAGGCTTTGATTAATAAAGATAGAATAGAGAAAAAGAAAAAACACACCAATGATATTCACCAAGGAAATGAATGAATTGGTGCGTTCAAATTCTTTAGATGGATATACAGCTCCCATCATCACCAGGGCACCCACTATAAATCCAAACAGACCTATGGGAACTCCACTCACTTGAGAGATAGATGAAAACGCAGAGCTGTCGCAGTTGAAAAAGGCGCTGATATCACAGAAAGAGCCTTCAAATATGGACTCAGGATAATTTGCCAGAAAAAAGTGCTGAACAGTGAGCACTGAGGCCGCCGCCATTCCAAGTCCTGAAAAAAAGCTGACAATCCGCGGCCAGATAACTCCATTCATTGTCAGTGATCTATTCATAAGCAACTTCTTCAGCAAATTTATTTTTTGGCATAGGATAAATTCTTTTTGCCCTAAATTCAAGCTTTTATTTTTATTTATTTCCAAAATCAGTGACACTTCCGTCATATTTGATTCAATGTGCACAAGTCAAGAAAGCAACAAAAAATTAGGTAAATGAGTAAACCGTACCCGGTTTTTT
>JAWLEN010000126.1:4722-6446 GCA_041686095.1 Candidatus Aminicenantota bacterium | reverse complement strand
CATGGTTTCGATCCACTCGGGAGTGTATTTTTGGATGTAGTGCTGGTTGGCTTTAAGGGCTCGGATCACTTCCTCTTTGGTGTAGGTCTCTAAAGCGGAAGCCCATTTTTCCTGCTTGGTTTTTTCGATAAAAGCACCCACTTGTTCTCCGTACTGGAATCCCATGTCATAGTCTGAGCCGGATAAAATCACCACCGGCAGGATACTGGGGGGCAGGACTTCCTGGGAGGGGGAAGCTGTGGGTTCTGAGTTGGGATAAAGCAAGAGCAGGACAGTAAAGAATAAAACGCCCGTAATAGCTGATTTTTTAAGATATTTCATTGAATGTTCTCCTCTTTTTCCTTTGTTTAAATTGGGTCCGGTTTATTTATTTACCATATTTTATTTTTTTAAGAAACAAAAGAAAAGGATAATGGGAAGAGAAAAAAAATTGGTAAACAGGTATGACGGTACTGTATTTTCTCTGTATTTTCTTGAATTTGTGTGATTTGTTTTGATAATATTTGATTTTACAGGAATATCGGCTGTGATGTTTTGATTGTGTCAGCCAATATCCTGAGGAGGCCTGATATGAATGGATTGTGGTTGGCCCTGGCTCTTACTCTGTTCGCAGGCATGGCCACAGGTATTGGTAGCGCGATTGCTTTTTTTGCCAAGCGGACCAACTATAGATTTCTTTCCATTGCCACCGGCTTCTCTGCTGGAGTCATGCTCTATGTTTCATTTGTGGAGATTTTCCTTAAAGGAGCAGATTCGCTCACAGCTAAGTACGGCGATTATTGGGGACACTGGGTGAATGCGGCTGCTTTTTTTGGTGGAATTTTTTTGATCGGCTTGATTGACACCTTGGTCCCGGCAGCCAAGAACCCTCATGAAATTCACTCCAAAACAGAAGAAGCGCCTCTTCGTGACCCCTCAGCTCCTATGCCTGATTTTTCTGCGATTGCAAGTAAAAAAGAGGAGGAGTTAGAATTAGGCACCCATGACCATCGTCTGGGGAACCAATCTCTTCTGCGCATGGGTCTTTTTACAGCTTTAGCCATCGCTATTCACAATTTCCCCGAAGGATTAGCCACTTTTTTGAGTACACTCCAGGATCCGGCTCTGGGTATTGCCATTGCTGTGGCTGTTGCGCTCCACAACATTCCAGAAGGAATCAGTGTTTCTGTGCCCATATTCTATGCCACAGGGAACCGGAAAAAAGCGTTTGTTTATTCCTTTCTCAGCGGTCTGGCGGAACCTTTAGGCGCGGGGGTTGCCTATCTGATCCTGCGTTTGGTGATGGGGAGCGGCACAGAAGTCATTCCTCCCCAGTTGATGGGTATTCTTTTTAGTGGAGTGGCTGGCATTATGGTCTATATTGGTCTGGATGAACTGCTGCCCACCAGCAGAGCTTACGGCAAGGGGCATGACAGCATAATAGGCTTGGTGAGCGGAATGCTGGTCATGGCCTTGAGCCTATTGCTGATGAAGTAGTACATTTGTCTTATTTTTTGAAATTAGTATATTCGTCCTATAGAAGGTCCTATCCATTCTTTGATAAATAATGGTTCCCGGAAGAAAATCCACATCAGGAGATTGATGAATTATGGGGACGTCTAGTTGCCTAACTCCCACACGATAATATATTTTCCGTTGAAGGTTATGCACGACGGCCTGTTTAGATCTCCGGGTCCTTTTCCCTCCTGGCCAATGACTTTTAGAAACTGGCCTTGTGCATCAAA
>JAWLEN010000126.1:0-4622 GCA_041686095.1 Candidatus Aminicenantota bacterium | reverse complement strand
CCGAGCATTGATTGACTGCCTTCACGACTGCTTTTTCATATTTTTCTTGAGTAAATGAAGACCTTGCTCACGGGCGTGGAGGATTTGTGAGATCTCAACCCCCTTCATCTCTTTTTGGTTCAAAATAGAGTCCTTCAGGGCTTTTCTGTATAAAAGATACTCGGCTTTTTCCGAAATATTCGGTTCAACCCGCTGGGTATAAAGGAACTCTTCAATAGGCCGGTTTTTCCCGTTGTTGTTGCCTTCACTCAGATCCACCCGATATTGGCCATAAACCAGAAAACAGTGGATCATGGGCACATAGGGAAGATGGAATTTTTCCAGTATTTCATCAGTGCCGGTCACAATTTCTTCAGTCATGGCATAGATCCCTATGCTCTTTTCTATGGTCAGATTCTGCTCCTTAGCTAGAGTGGCAATGACAGCATGCTTGGTGGTACAGGTTCCCTTGTTCTCTTTAAAGAGAATCATCAGGTCATCTCTATTGGAGTTGTATCCATAGGGCAGTTCTTGGACATATCGGCAGGCTTGGTTGAAGCTTTTGATTCCAAGGCTTAAAAACTTAGATGAGATGATGCCTGTGTTGGAAAGGGATTTATCCGGGAAAACTGTGAGTTTGTCCATGAGACTATTTGACCACAGCTTTAAAATAATGGCAATTGAGACGCTCTGTTTCTTCTTTAGGCTCTGCCCTGACTTAGGAGAGCAAAAGGTATCCGGTTAAGGGTTTTCAGGGGTACCAATTTTGATATCATTTCGTATAATTCACAGAGACCATAGGTCTCCATGGGATTTTTTCAATTAGTGAGTGGATCAGCTCGTTTTGACACCATCGGCGATACGGTCACCGATTTCCTTGTCAATATTGCGCCAGTATTCGAAAGCACGCTGCAGCACAGGCTCGGTGACACCTTTCTTCAGGTGTCCGACCACATTAGATACAAGCCGGTCTCGGGCTGCATCATCCAAGACTTTGCGCACCATAGTGCCGGCCTGTCCCCAGTCGTCATCGTCCTTGCGCTTGGAGTAGGCGGCACGTATAAAATCGCCGCTAGCCTTCCAAGTCGCCACTTCAGGATAACGTTCACTGTCGGCCTTGGGGCCGCCCTTTGAATTGGGAGCGTATACTGGATCGGATACATTCATAACCCGCATGGCTCCGTCCTTGCTGTAGCTGTGTACCTGTGCTTTGGGCCGGTTGACAGGGATTTGCTTATAGTTGACTCCCAGGCGGGCCCGGTGGGCATCGGCATAGGAGAAGAGACGTCCCAGCAGCATCTTGTCTGGACTGGGTCCTGTTCCGGGCACAAAGCTATTGGGTTCAAAGGCCGCCTGTTCGATTTCGGTATGAAAATCTGTGGGGTTGCGGGTCAGCGTTAGCCGGCCAACCTCATGCAGCGGGTAATCCCCGTGCGGCCACACTTTGGTCAAATCAAAGGGATTGAACCGGTAAGTCTCGGCCTCCTCAAAGGGCATGATCTGGATTCTAAGCGTCCAGCTGGGATAGTCGCCCCTTTTGATGGCTTCGAACAGATCGCGACGGTGATAGTCAGCATCCTCCCCGGCGATCCGGTCGGCCTCTGCCTGGGTGAGGAATTCAATGCCCTGGTCGGTTTTGAAATGATATTTAACCCAAAACCTCTCACCGTCAGCGTTGATCCACATGTAAGTATGGCTAGAGTAGCCGTTCATGTTCCGCCAGGTCTTGGGAATCCCTCGGTCGCCCATAAGCCAGGTGACCTGGTGGGCCGACTCGGGTGACAGGGTCCAGAAATCCCACTGCATGTCGTGGTCTCGTAAGCCGGAGTCAGCCCGGCGTTTTTGAGAGCGGATGAAATGCTGGAACTTCATGGGGTCCCGTATGAAAAAGACCGGCGTGTTGTTCCCCACCATATCGTAGTTTCCCTCTGTGGTGTAAAACTTCAGCGCGAATCCGCGCGGGTCTCTCCAGGTGTCCGGACTGCCGCGCTCTCCGGCGACTGTGGAGAACCGGATTAACGTGTCTGTTTTGGTGCCCGGCTGGAATACCGCGGCCTTGGTGTAGGTGCTGACATCTTTGGTTACTTCAAAGTGTCCGAAAGCTCCGGAACCCTTGGCATGGGGCTGGCGTTCCGGAATCCGCTCCCGGTTAAAATTAGCCATCTGCTCGATGAGGTAATGGTCCTGCAGCAGAATAGGACCGTCAGGTCCTACGGTGAGCGAGTATTCGTCGCTTGATACGGGGATTCCCGCATCATTGGTCGTGGGTTTGCGGTTATTTTTTTTCATGGTTATCCCTCCTTCAACGATTCTTGATTATTGTCTTGAAGACAGGAGATTCGTTATTATATCGGTTTTGATTTTGACTCAATTCCGTCGAATTCCCACCTTCTAAGAGATTTTGACATCAATTATACATATAAAAAACCATTTAAGTCAACGGAGAATACACGTCCTCTATGGACCGGCAGTCCTTATCCTTTTTTTGCTCACGTTGAGCTTTGAAGCTCTCAAATCAGCCATAGCTAATCCTATCCATTCTATAAGAAACGAGTGATTTAAAAATAGGTAAACAGGTATGACGGTACTGTATTTTATACCCCAAAGATCCACAAAAAATGACGGTCAATTACACCATATCCATAAAGCGAAAATCCCAAAAATAGAAAAGGAACAGATTGGTGTTTTTTCAGTCTTGAACATCCACTCCGATGCCTATGATTTTGTGAGGGGGTTGGGGTTGAAGGTCTAAAGAGACTTGGAAAACCTGGCTGGTGGATTTTGATTTCACTTTGAGTCTCACAGAATAGTCTCCGGTTTTCATGGCACCGACAAGTTCGAATTTTCCTATCTCTTCCTGCATTCTCTGGAATTGATTTAGATGTCCTTCCAGGGAAAATTCTTCCAGGAATTCAGGGGCTAAGTTTTCTTTGATGAATGTTTTGGTTTTTTCTAAATCCTGACTGTCTAGAGCGCTCAAAAGGGCGGAAGAGCGTTTTCCTGTGATGGATTCAGGGAGTCCCCAGGTTTCAGTTGGATTCGGCTTAAGGTCCATGGATTCTGGTTTTTGGGGAAGAGTGTAGTCATAGCCGAAAACGATCCGAGCCAGTGCTTCGCTCACTTTCCAGGCCCGGTAGGAACTGGTGTTGGCCAGAGCAATGATCACCACATCTTCATCCACGTACCGGAGAAAATCAGCTGAGAAATAAGGATTTCCTCCGTTGTGAGCGATGAGCTGGGTGCCCCGGGGTGTGGTGAAAAGAGCCCATCCATATCCGTAAAAAGAATCCGCGTTTTCGCCCTCCCGGACATGCGGATGATAATAGAGTTCTTTTTCCTCTTCGCCCAGCACAGCATTCCCTTCCAGGGCTTTGTGCCATTGGTGCATATCCTTGACAGTGGAGAGAATGCCTCCGTTTCCTCTGAGATGCCATCCAGGGCCATCTTCAAGCCACGGATGGTCAAGAAGAGTCCCCCAGTCATTATCTCCTCTGTAGCCGTGTGCGACATTATCTTTGCCCCAGTCAGGGATCAGATACCCTGTTTTTTTCAAGCCTGCTGGCTTGAAGAGATTTTGATTGAGAAAATGTTCATAGGATTTTCCAGAGACCAGCTCAATAATGATTCCCAGAAGACTGTAGCCCACATTGGAGTATTCGTACAGAGTGCCGGGTTCTCGTTTGAGCGGGGTTTCCATGGCCAGCTTGATGAATTCATCTCTGGTGACAGGATCAAAGTCAGGGCCGATGGCGCCCGGGAATCCGGCTGTGTGGGTGAGAAGATGATGAAGGGTGATGCCTTTTTTATCTTCAGGGACATCTGAAAAATATTCGGTGATGGGATCTTGGACACTGAGCTTGCCCATCATCTGAAGCTTTAAAATCCCGGCTCCTGTGAACTGTTTGGTGACAGAGCCGATGGTTGAGACAGTGTCAGCTGTAAACGGAATCTTTTTTTCTTTATCAGCCATTCCGTATCCTTGGGCCAGAAGAATTTGACGGTCTTTGGCCACCAGAACAGAGCCTGAAAATCCGGCTTTTTGGGCATGGATCATGTATTCTTCGAGTTTGGGTGGAAGGTCATTGGTCTGGCCGCAGTTAAGAGCAGCCAGAGACAGAACCAGAAGAATTGAAAGGCTTATTCTTAATTTCATGGGATATCTCCTTTTTGGGGCTGAATTCATTATTCAACCTGTTTTAAAGATGGTGTGGACTATAGGTTTGTATTCTAAAACTGATTTTTTCTGTTTTCGTTGCAAATCAATCCATGTAACGGCCGGCGTTGACATCAATGACTTCGCCGGAAACATAGTCGTTCTCAAGCAGGTATAGTACGGTGTGAGCGATTTCTTCCGGGCTTGCGATCCTGCCGAATGGAGTCGCCTGAGACAGCTTTTTTTCTTTTTCTGGAGAAAGGAAGCCCGTATCCACTGGTCCCGGTGCCACTGCATTCACCCACATATCCGGCGCCAGCTCCCGGGCAAGAGCAAAAGTCATGCCTATCACTCCTGCTTTTGAGGCCGCATAATGGCAGCCGATGGTCCCTCCCATTTTTCCGGCAATGGATGAAATATTCACTATTTTTTTCAGATCTTTTGGGAACTCCAAAACAGCAGCCCGGCTGCAGTTGAAAACTCCGGTAAG
>JAWLEN010000125.1:0-6455 GCA_041686095.1 Candidatus Aminicenantota bacterium | reverse complement strand
TTCTTGAGATGATGCTGGAGAAATTGAAAGAAAAAGCGTAAAATAGAAGTGATAAATAAAAGTTGACATAATAACCCTTATGCGACACAATATTTCCCAAAAAGATAAATCACTGATAATAAAGGGGTTATGAGTTTTCACATGCTGTGGAAAACGCAAATGCTCAGATTTTGTGCAATTGTGGAAAAATATTAAGGTATTTAAGATGTTTTGAATTCTACAGAATAATCATCATTTTCATCAAACCCATACTTCCTTAAAAACGCAGGAATTAAGCTGTAATTCTCATTCACATAGTCAGACAGATTTTCTTTGGTGATTTTCCCTAAAAGGAAAGCTTTGATGGCCAAAGATATATATTTGGAGGAAACATGAGGCTTTGTGGTATCAGCCCATTTGGACTGCCTGAATTTTTTGTCAAAATCTCGAATATTTCCTTCATCTAGAAGATACAGATTGGACAATCGCCAGATTAATGCCTCGAGAGGAACAGAGAAATCCCGAGCGATCTGGACCAAATTAAGATAAGTTATGGATTTATCAAGAATCCGCCTCCCAAACTCATCTCTGAGCTCTTTTTCCGGAAGAAGGAGAGCAGCAGCAAACACATCAGCTAATTTTTCAACCCGGCTCTCCCCTATTTTTTGATTTTGATAGATTTCTTCTTCTGTAAAGAGGTTCCAGGTCAGAAGATGAAAAAACTCGCAGCACAGGTCAAATGAGCGTCTCCAGGGGGCATTATTTTCATTGATTAGAGCTGCCATTCCAAAATGTTGATCAACAGTGCATCCTTGTGAAATATCAGAAGCCATAGGCAGATAAATGACCTTGATGCCCATCTTTTCCTCTAATATTTTGCTCAAGGAACAGGCTGGCCGACATCCCAAATTCAAAAGATGGCTGTAATGGGAAGCCAGATCTTCTATGTATTTAAATCCATTACTAGAAAGCAGTTCATGTTTATCGATTTTGAATTTAAGCGCTGTGTTTTTTGGCTCATTTTCCCCTAGAAGTTCCATAAGTTTTTGATAAGACCGGCAAATCAATAGAAACTGCCGTTCAATAAGGCTTTTCTGAGTGCTTTCCTCCGGACTCTTCCAGAGAATTCGGGTTTTTTCCTGAGATGTATCCAGATTCAAAAAATAATCAATGTCTCTACCATAGATTTCAGCCAATTTGGCAAGCTCCCATGCTTTAACCTGCCTCTCCCCTACTTCGATGCTGCTCAAAGTCTGATAATGATTAAAATACAATTTTTTGGACACTTCTGTTAGAGTCAAATCCAGAGATTCTCTTTCTTTTCTTAAAAGCGCCCCCAACTTTTTCTGATAATCCATTTTTTCGCTGACATTAATATATAATATAATATTATAATTTAAAATATAAAACAATAAAAAGATAATAAAATATTATAAAACTGTTATATTTTTCTTGAATTCTTTATATTTATCATCCATGCCTTCATTATGTGACCATCTTTCAATTTCAATGAAATCAACATTATTGTCTAGACACACGAGAATGGCTTGTTCCAGGCCTTGACGGTCATTCCAATGATAAAATGCTGCCAACCTGTCTTTTACACAATCAGTTGGAGACAAGAGTTTTAATTTACGGCTTCCTTTGGTTATTTCATTAATTTCCTTGACGGGTTCGTTTCCTACAGATGGAGGGGGCTTAAGAAAATCAAGGAAATACTTCGTATCTTTATGTTTGAAGTATCTGTTTTCTTGGAAAAATCCGATTTTTTCTAATAATTCTTTGATTCGCCTCTGTTTTTCATCATGAATCAAAACAAAATCTATATCATAAGATTTAAATTTATTGTTGGTATAGATTGAAACACAGGCTCCCCCAGTTAAAATGGTTTTTACGTCATTTTTTCTTAAATAATCAGAAATGAAAATGGCTAAATCTTTTAATGAAAGAGTCTTTATTCTCATATGACTTTATTTAGAGTGGTTTATTTGTACGTCGAGGTCTTAATCTAGGCATATATAGTTTTTCTTTTTCTTCTTTGGGGATGAATTGTAAAATTTTTTTTAGGAGAGCTTCTAATTCTCGTTTGAAAGGATATCTAGGATTCATTCCAAAGAGCCTTACTTTTCCCTTAAGCTTGCTGTAGAGAATACCATATTTTTCCAAATTTAGTAATTGATATTGAACTGCATTTAAATAGAGATTAAGATCTCTGGTGATTTCTGTGGGGTAAGCCTCGCCTTTCGTATAAATATATAAAAGAATTTTTCCCTTGTTTTCAGAGCCAAATATTCCTCGGAACATTTTTATCTCCCAACCAAATAATTAGGCTATAAAACCAATAAAATAGGTTATATAACCAAATTAATGTTAATAAAGAAAAAGAGAGTTGTCAAGAGTTAAAATAAATATGTGTGATAACAAAGCAAAAGTGTCCCCATTAACTTTTTTTTAAATTAAAATCAGGCCTTAGGAAAATAAACACCTAAATATACATTCACCTATTTTCATCCCATCTTAATGAGTCTTAAAATCATTCTGAGGTTAATTTTTAAGCTTGACCTTTTCTATATCCCTTGATTACAATTTACTGCAATGTCCCAAAAAGGAAAAGAAGAAGAAACTCTTATATCCTGGAAAGAAATCGCTTCCTATTTAGGCTGCAGAATAAGAACCTGTCAGAGATGGGAAAAAGAATCAGGCCTTCCGGTTTACCGGTTTCTAGAGTCCTCAAAATCCAGAGTGTTTGCCTACAAGCATGAGCTGGATGACTGGATGAAACCTAAATCCCAAAGCAGGCCAAAAAATACAGGGAAATACATTGCTATTCTGATTCCTCCCGCGGTTCTGGTCTTAATATACTTTGCCTTTATCAAATCCCCTTCTCTTTCTCAGCCCCATGATTTCGGGATTGAGGGATCTGAACTGGTCATCTTAGATAAGAACGATCATGAGCTCGGGCGATTTGACACAGGCCTCAATAACTTACAGAACGAGGAATTCTACAGAGATCATTTCCAGTTCAAAAGACCTACCAAAATTCACAGTAAACTAGAACTTCCTCTTATCATGATCCAGGATATTGACAATGACAGCCAAAAGGAAGTGTTGTTTTCTCCGATAACCACAATTCAAAAGAATACAGGCAAACTTTTTTGTTTATCTGATAAAGGAGAAGTCAAGTGGATGTTCAACGTAAGGAAGGAAATCGTTTTTGGTCAGAAACCATACACCCTCAACTACATAAGAGGGTTTACAGTTTCTGACATCTTGGGCGATGAATTGCTGGAAGTGATAGTCATAGCTGAGGCCGGATTCATGTTTCCAACCCAGGTTGTGATTCTTGACCATAAAGGGAAACCCCTCAAAGAATACTGGAATTCAGGAAGAATGACGGATTTTTCTTTTTATGATCTGGATAAAGACGGACAAAAAGAAATCATACTCGCTGGCCGCAACAATGAGTATGACAAAGGATGTTTGATCGTGCTGGAGTCAGATTTTAAAACCGGCGGTTCCCCTCAAACCGGCTACTACAAATCCCCGGAACTCAAGCAGGGAGTGGAGAAATACTACATAATCCTTCCCAATACAAAAGTAGGAACTAAAAATTTCGCAAGAGACCCTTTGGGCAGAATTCATATCATTGATGAAGGAACAATATCAGCTGAATCTTATTCCGGGATTTTTTTCGAGTTTGATTTCGATCTCAAACTCAAAGAAATCCGTTTCTCGGACCTATATGAAAATTTTCACAATGAAGCTTATCAGGAAGGATGGGTCAAAGAGGAATTCAGCCCTAAAGTCATGGAAAAACTCAAATCTGAACTGATGTCAGAAGTTCTTTATTACACAGGAGAGAACTGGGCCAACCGGTAACGATTTCCAGCAGCGGTAGGGGCTGGTTTCAGAAATTTTCCCATGCCCCCTTTGCCCAGCTCTTTGATGATCTGGTAGCTGTCGGCAAATGCGGAGCTAGTGGTGAGATCCTGTTTGGGAGTTTCCATGGTCTTTGTAGGGCCGGCTTATTGAGAATAGAATGGATTTAAGAAAAATAAAGTCTGCCTTTATATATAAACTCAAGAACTTGAAAATAGTTTCGGTCTTTTTCCATGCCTATCATAATTGTCTGATCCATTTAAAGTCTTTCTCACAGGCCTTGAGCAGGCTTTTGTCTGCGGTGATCAAAAAGGCTTGTTCCTTGTGAGCTAGACCCAGATAACTGGCATCATAGAATGATATATCATATTTCTGAGTGAGCTGAATTGTTTTTGGATACAAGGGAGTGAGGGAATGATATTTGATGCCTAAATTTATAAATCCTTTGACAGCTTCCAGGATGATAGCCTCTTTGATTCGCCCTCTTTTTTGTGCGATCATCAAACCATTTATCACTTCGTATTCAAGAAGAGAGGGAGCCAGAATTTCAAGCTCTCCGGAGACATGTTGATCCAGAAGGCCGAGAGCCGAGGATGATAAATTTTCGTCAGGAAGATACCATTTTAAGACCACACTGGCGTCCAGGATCATCTTATTCAAGATTTTTCCTCCAGTTGTTTTTTGGACAGCTTGTAGGTGTCTTCAGCTCCAATTCCTGCCCTGGAGAAATGTTTTCGTGCCTCTTTTATCTTTTGATAGGCATTCAATCTTTGATTTTTTTTATATTCTTCATAAGGGACCAAGACAGCCACAGGTTTCCCTCTTTTTGTGATCGTGATTTCTTCTTTTCCTTCAGAAGCTTTTTTTAGGAGTTGACTAAAATGTTTTTTTCCATTGGCTACATTGACAGATGTATTTTTCATATGACCTCCCTGATAGTCATTTATTATGACTATATTATAGGGTCATAATAAATATGTCAAGGTTTTTGCTGTAAAATTTATCATGCGGTTAAATTCTCACCGCACTCCCCTCCCCTGGCCTCTGCCGGTCTTGACCAAACAATCCGGATTTGGATCGTTGAGATTCTGTTTGTTCGTAAATGAACAGCTTGTGTGTCATAAGCGAACACTTCCCTTCCCTAGCATTCCCCTCCTGACCTGATTTATCTTTTGGCATGTTTTTTGCTTTTAAAGATGATTAAGGAGATTGTCTATGTTTAAGAGCTACCTAAAAGTCGCCTTGAGAAATATTCTCAAGCAAAAACTCTTTTCTTTCATCAATATCATTGGCCTGGCTGTCGGAATTACGGTCTGCATATTGATATATTTTTATGTAAGGCATGAGCGGAGTTATGATAAGTTCCATGAAAATGCTGAACGGCTCTACAGGGTGTATATCACGGAAGACCTTCCTCAAAGAGACCCTTTCTCTTATGTGCCCGCTCCTTTCCATCTCGCTGAAGCTCTGGAGCAGTCTTTTCCGGAGGTCAAACAAGCGGTTCGACTGGATGTGCGGACTGATATCATCCGTTATGGAGAAAATACTTTTTCTCAAAGGATCCACCTGGTCGAGCCGGAATTTTTTGATATGTTCACTTTTCCTCTAATTCAGGGGAGCAGACAAGATGCCTTGAAAAGCCTGAATTCAGTGGTTCTCACTCAAAGCACAGCCAAAAAGATATTCGGGCAAACTGATCCCATGGGCCAGCGTCTGTCCCTCAAAGTGGGAGATTCATTCCATGATTTTTTGGTAAGCGGTATTGCCGAAGATGCCCCGCCAAACTCAAGCATCCAATTCGAGGCCTTCATTCCATTTGAAAATGTGAATAAATACAGGAGTCCCCGAGCCCTGGATCAATGGTTTGATGTGTTTTTTGAAACCTATGTTTTACTGAACCGTCCCCTTTCTGCCTCTGAGATGGAAGGGAAACTCCAGTCTGTAGTGCAGAATCATTATCCTGAACGGTCTGTGGAAATGGTCACTCTTCACTTACAGCCCATAACCGATATCCATCTGAATACGGAGATTCCATCTGGATTTGAGGAAACCAGTGACCCGGTCTATTCCCTGATTCTTATGGGAATCGCTGTTTTGGTCTTGATGATTGCCTGTGTTAATTTCATGGCTCTGGCTTTGGGCCGGTCTGCAGACAGGGCCAAGGAAGTGGGCACCCGAAAAATACTGGGAGCCCTGCGTCCTCAAATCATAAAGCAGTTTTTGGGGGAAGCTTTACTGATGAGTCTGTCAGCGCTTCTTCTCAGCATTCTTTTGGTGCAGCTTTTTCTCCCCACATTCAACCGAATCACAAACCAGGAACTTTCTTTCTCTTTTGGAACAGGAACCATGTTTTTCTTTGTTGCACTGATGCTGGTGGTGGGATTGGCAGCTGGAAGCTACCCGTCTTTTGTGCTTTCCAGCTATCAACCTGTGGATGTGATGAAAGGAAAAAAAGGCCAGAAAAGACGCAGTATTTTTGTTCGTGCTCTGGTGGTGGGTCAGTTTGCCTTTTCCATAGGATTGATCGCGAGCACATTTTTGATGAATGATCAGCTTCGTTTTTTGTTGAATAAAGACATCGGGTTTGAAAAAGACAA
>JAWLEN010000124.1:3273-6561 GCA_041686095.1 Candidatus Aminicenantota bacterium | reverse complement strand
GGGATAGTTAAATAATTTGAAATAAGTCCTTTATGTTTATGCCCATTGTGATCATAATAAACAGCAATGATATAATAACTCACAGTACCTTCTGCTGGGCTGTTAAAATCTTTTTTGCTGTGACACAGCTTTGGTCTCAGAACTCCATTCTCATCAAGGGAACGAAGGTTGAAGGTTAGCCCGCCCGATTTTGGAGAATCATGCCATCCATCTTCAACTCTTATAATGTTGGCAATATTCATCATGCATTTTATTTTTCCTCTGGATTGGAGATGCTTGATAAAATCTTTAACAGGCCTGTTGACTTTATAGTTAACAACGATTGCTTCACAAGTCCTCGTTACATCTACTTTTGATCCTCCTTCATAGGACAATGTTATTAACGGAGCTGAAACTCCTAATTCATATATATTTTCCATGTGGGGAGCGGCACAGTTCAAAAGATATAAAATCGAAAGAAAGATTACACTGTTAATAATGAAGATTTTGAAATGATTTTTTATTCCATTCATTCCCAAATTGTTACTCAGAATTGTTTTTTTCCTGGCTGGCTTTTTTATAATAGCGGTCCAAACGGGCTTTGATTACATAAAACCTGATGATGCCGATACATATCAAAATAACACTCAAAGCCAGAGCCATATATCCAATCCAGCGTATATTTTTAAAACCACTCAACTGCAAAAAGGCGATTCCGCCGAGAAGCATATACAAAGATGTTCGGATATATGCCAGCAGGGTCCTTTGGTTGGCTAATTTGGTCCGCTCCAGTGCCAGATAATCCCGCAGTATGATCTCGTCTTGGTGTTCAAAAATGTGCCCAAAAATCTTTATTTTTTTTAACATTCTTTGGCTGCCGAATCTATTTTATTTAATTTTAGCTTAATTGGGATCGATTTGAAATCAATTATTTGTTGGCGCCAGCTCTGATTTTGAAGAATTATACTTTCAGTCCAGTTCAGTTTCCTTAATATTATATTCTTCCTTGATGGAATCGCAATCACAAAATATTCATGTTTTTTTCTATTTAAACGAACCTTATTCAACTGTATTTCGTTAATATCAATTGAAGTCAATATTATGTAATGCAATGAACTTGTTGGAGGAAACAAATGCGGATAGCAGCCATTTTAATCGTGTTTCAGCTCATATGGGTGTCATTGACGCTTCCTGTTCACGCTGAGGATGAGTCAAATTTTTCAATACCGGTTTTGTCAGAGTCTCCTAAGATAGACGGTAAATTGGATAATGACATTTGGGAGAGAGAGGCTCTTAGGATCGATAATTTTCTTCAGTTTGTTCCCAAAGAGAAAGGCATTCCTACAGAAAAGACTGTCGCTTACATAGGAATGGATGAAAAGAATCTTTATATAGCTTTCCGGTGTTTTGATTCCCAGCCTCAAAAGATTAGAGCTGCCATAACCAACCGGGATAACATAATGGATGATGATTGGGTGCTTGTCTCTCTGGACACTTTCAATGAAAAACGCCGTGCTTTCTGGTTTTTTCTCAATCCTCTTGGTGTTCAAATGGATGGGATGAGGATTGAAGAAGGAGGAAATGATAATCTGGATGGGAGCTGGGATGCTGTTTTTTATGCAGAAGGAAAAATCGACGAGGGCGGCTATACAGCAGAGTTATCCATTCCCTTTAAAAGCCTTCGGTTTCCTGACGATAAAAATAAAAAATGGGGATTGATTCTGGGGCGAACCATTGCCCGGACAGGTGAAATAGTGATATGGCCACCGGTCTCCAAGGATATCCCCGGTCTTTTGACCCAGCAGTCAATCATAAATATTGATGGGGAAGTTGAAAAAGGAAAAAATTTCGAGTTGATGCCCATAGCCACCTCCCTGAAGAAAAAAGGACAGGGAGCCGATTTTCAGCCGGGTCTGAATTTCAAATGGGGAATAAACTCAGATATGACCCTGGATATGACCCTGAACCCTGATTTCAGCCAGATTGAGGCTGATACGCCCCAGATCGAAGTCAATCAGAGATTTGCCCTTTATTATCCGGAAAAAAGGCCCTTTTTTCTTGAGGGAATGGAGATTTTTCGCTTTCCTGAAATTGAAATGGTCTACACTCGACGGATTATTGATCCTTTGGCAGGTGCCAAGCTCAGTGGAAAGACAGGCCGGTTCACCTACGGCCTGATCTCAGCCTATGATACAAGTCCTACTGAAAGCCTATGGGACGTTCATAATGGAGAGGGTCATGAAACTGATAATGCCCTCTTCAATATATTTAGAGTCAAAGCCGATGTTTTTTCCGAGTCTTATGTGGGATTTTGTTTGGCGGATAAAGAAATTGACGGTTCTTATAATAGGGTAGCTGGATTGGACGGCCAGTTGAAATTCAATCAAAAATTTTTCCTGTCTTTTCAGGCTGTGGCTTCCAAGACCAAATATGGACAGGAAGAAAGCGAGCTGGTTCCAGCTCTTTATACAGATTTCAATTACTTTTCCAAGCATGTGGGAGGAGGACTCTATTGGATGTCTATGCATCCTGATTTTGAAGCTTCTTCGGGTTTTATTAATAGGGTTGATTATAAAACCGTGGGAGCCTATTCTTTCTTTAGGCTTTTGCCAGAGAAGAAGAATCTGAATCAGATTGATTTTCGTCTCCAGGCAGGGCGTCGTTATGATTATTTCGGCTCTAATATTCAAGATGAATGGTTGAGAACCTATGTCAATTTTAGATTTTCTGAATTCAGTCAGCTTAATTTATCTTATCAGAGGAGCATGGAACAGTACAGCGGCTTTGATTTCCACAAAAACACTCTGACACTAAGCGGAGAGTTTATTATGATTAAGTGGCTTTCCCCCCTTGGTTTCCAGTTCCAGACAGGAAACAGTATTTATTATGATTCAGATGATCCTTTCCTGGGCTACAGCAATCTCTATGGTTTGTTCATGAACTTCAAGCCCTCCAAAAGGCTTCAGATGGGAATTAATTTCAGCAAACAAACATTTTGGGAGAAGTGGGGCGGAAAACAGATATATGACTATAATGTTATCCGACAGCGAACCACATACCAGCTGACCAAAGAACTGTCTCTGCGGGCTATTGTTGATTACAACCACTTTTATAAAAAACTCTATGGAAGTTTTCTGTTCAGTTATATTTTAAAGCCAGGGACAGTCTTTTTCCTGGGACTGGATAATAATCTCCTTCGTGATGAAGCTGGCACTTATATTCAGGACGATTACAGTATCTTCATCAAATTTTCTTACTGGTGGAGAATTTGATAAAATCGGGTAAATAAGTAAAACGTCCCCAATTTAC
>JAWLEN010000124.1:0-3173 GCA_041686095.1 Candidatus Aminicenantota bacterium | reverse complement strand
GGGTAAATAAGTAAAACGTCCCCAATTTACTCGATATTCTTTCTTTGTTTTGACATAATAAAAGATAAAAAAAGCAAATCATTCATTATGAAACAGTCTTCCGGAAACGATTATGAACTTATACAAAAGGTAGCCCAAAAAGACATTGAGGCTTTCCAGAAACTGGTCCATCGCTATAAACGAATGGTGATCAATGTTTGCTTCCGCCTTACTGGAGACAGAGAGAATGCTGAGGATGTGGCACAGGAGGTCTTTTTTAGAGTTTATCAGAAAGCCAAGACTTTTCGAGGCAGGAGCAGGCTTTCCACATGGATTTACCGGATTGCTGTGAACCTTTCTCTCAATTACAACAGGAGGCAAAATAACTTTTTACAGGAAAAGTATCCTTCTGCTCATTTTAATTCTCCTGATACTATCCTTGAAAATAAAGAGGACAGACAGCTCATCAAGAAAGCTCTTGACTCCCTTCCGGAAAAACAGCGAACAGCTTTTATTCTTCATCACTGGGAAGGTCTTTCTTACCAGGAAATTGCTGGGATTCTAAAATCATCTCTTTCTGCAATTGAGTCCAGAATTCACCGGGCAAAGCGCTCTTTAAAGGATGCGCTCCTGTTTATGATGAAAGAAAAATAAAATAAAAGCGCAAGTTTTTAGAAAAACTTGTGTCTAATTTAATGTAAAGGAAATTAAAATGAAAAAGAATCAACTCTGTCGAGAGGTCAAGGCTCATCTGCTGGATATTGCAGAGCAAAAACTAGAGAATTTGCCTTATAGAGAGTCTCTCTTATCTCATGTCAAATCCTGTCCCAAGTGTCACCGCCTGGTTCAGGATTTTTCAAAGTTGTGGAACCAGCTTGAATACTCCCCGGAAATAGAACCTTCCTCTGATTTTTTCAATGGAGTCATTCAAAAGATTGAGAAACATGAAAGACCCAAACAACTTCCAAAAACAATCTTGACAAGATTGAGACCTGTACTGAAGACTGTTCCTGCCACAGCCGTTATTCTCTTTGGTATACTGATCGGCAGCTTTCTGGGGGATGTGCGCTCTGCAGCCAAAAAAGACTCCTCTTATGAATTTGTGTCTGAATATTTCAATAAGCTTGACGAGATTCCTTCAGGTTCGGTTGCTGATGCTTTTCTTAATTTAGACACAAGGGAGAGGAGGGATTGAAATGAGAACAAAAAATAAATTTATGACTTATGGACTTGTTTTCCTCACAGCCATTAACATTACAGCTCTTTTGACCCTGGCTTATAACCGGCTGCATGTCCAAGAAAAGGCGTCTCAATCCGGAGACCCGGCCCATACTGTCCAGTCAGTCAGAAAAGAACTCAAGCTCACCTCCCAACAAACTCACAAGATGATAAATCACAGGAATTCCTATCAACAGCAGATAAGACCTGAGGCACTGAAGATCCAGGAAAAAAGGAGGCTGCTTTTTGAGGAAATCAAGAGTGAAAAACCCGATACATCGCGTATCAACAGCTACATCGATGAAATCAGTCTTCTCCAGGCAGAGATACAGAAGAAGGCGGTGAAGAACTTTCTCAAAGAAAAGTCCATTCTCAATAAGAATCAGCAGAAGCATTATTTCTCCATGTGCGAGCAGCATGTCTGCAGCCAGGGGAAGGGATCCTCTCATTCTTATGGAAAATCTTCATCAAAAAGAGAAGGTCTCGGAAACAAGGAAAGTCCTTCATGTTTGAATAAAATTTTACATCATTAAATTTAATTGGAGGTAAAAAATGAAAAATCTTAGAGTACTTACAGTAGGAGTTTTAGTGCTGGCACTGGCAGCTGCTGTGCCTCTCGTGGCTCAAAAAGCTTCAAAACAAAAACCTATGATGCATCAGCAAATGAAACAGGAAATGATGTGCCAAAGTCAGTTAGATCTGACTGCTGAACAGCAGGAAAAAATCCAGAAAATGAAACTTCAGTTCCAGAAAGAGATGCTTGCTCTTCAGACTGAACTCAAGACCAAAATGCTGGACCTTCGCGCACTGATGACTGAAAAAGCTGATTCAGCTAAAATCAATGCGAAGATTGACGAGATTGCTGAGGCTCGGGCAGCTATTCAGAAAAAAGCCTTTGCTCACCACATGGAAGTCAGGAATATTTTGACAGATGAACAAAAGGTGACCTTTGATAAAATGCCTCATCTGTGCGGAATGAAAATGGGAGAGGGTTTCATGGGTCATGGATTCGGTATGAGCTGCATGGGACACTCCCATAGTCATGGGATGCAGGGAATGCATGGAATGAAAAATCCATACACAGCCCCTAAGAAGTGACTTTATTGATTATCGCAGACTGATTTCAATTTTTTTAAGCGTCAGTCTTTTTTGTACACAGGATAAATATCTTTGGGTATGTTTTCGTAAGGAAGAGTGGCCAGGTCAGCAGGGCCCCACCCCGGGGCATCCACCTCAAAAATGGCCCCAGCCAACCCAGTCTCATAGAATCCTCTTCGGAAATGAACCCGGGACTTGAGGACAATGATATCCACATCTTCTATGTCAATACCTAGAGGGTCCAAATAATCGGGCGTGGTTACCTGAGTGAGCTGAGGAGTAAGAATGACACGGTTGTTTTGTCCGAAAAGAAGAACAGCCACAGTTCCCCTTTGCCCGTAATCTTTAAGAACCTCAACAGTCCCTTCAATTTTCACTGGATTTCCGGCAAATTTGTCTGTGTAACCGCCTACTTCAGTGGAGATTTTTTCTCCCTCTTGGACCGTTTCTTTTATCTTTTCAATGGCTTTTTCATCCCGCAGAGTGGCAATGCAGAAGTTCTCAGCTCCTTGTTTGATTAATTCTTCCAGGATATGAGTGGATCCGCCGGTTCTATCACTGTGGTCCGCGATAACTACAGGGGTTTTTCCTTCTTCTGCGGCCTGTATGGCTAATTCCACCCCTTCTTTGGTTTTGGGGAGCTTTTTCCCGGCAAATTCTTCCCTCATTCTCCAAATGTAGTCGGAGATGTCATCCGCAATCCGGTCTGCCAGTTCTTGGTCATTGTCGGTCACCACCATGACTGTGGCTCCCGCATCAGGGACATCAGCATAGGCGAATCCAAAAGCCACAGAAGCGTAAACCCCGGGGTGCCGGCATTCCCATCGGCGGGCCCGCTCCATAATATCCATGGCTGGAGATACACCCGTCCCCTGATA
>JAWLEN010000123.1:0-6630 GCA_041686095.1 Candidatus Aminicenantota bacterium | reverse complement strand
CAAAAAAACATAAAGAACCATGCTGCTCATCACAGGCTTATTAATTGGCATTGCCGCTGGATTTATGAGTGGGATGTTCGGCATAGGCGGGGGCTCTATCAGAACTCCCCTACTCTATGTGGCAGGACTGCCTCTTTTAAGTGCCTTTGGAATCAATTTATTGGTCATTCCCTTCTCTTCTCTTATTGGAGCCATTAGTCACAGAAAGAACATCAATTGGAAATTGGCTCCCTACGTGGTTATGGGAGGAGCTTTCGGATCAGTCATAGGCGCCTTTCTTGCGGGTTTGATACCGACCTTAGTCCTTGCCATTATTTTTGTGGTCATTTCTTTACTGACCGTATCTGGAATTTATTTGGACAGAATGGCTCCAAAACTGGCTCAAAAAATCAATCCCAATGCCAAAAATATGGTGGGTGGAACCTTTTTCCTTAATCTGCTCACAGGCATGCGGGGAGGCAGTGGTGGTTCTCTGTTCCCGCCTTTTTTAAGAGCCATGAGGCTTGATATGCGCGAAGCCATAGCCACATCTTTATTTGCCACTATTTTTACAGCCACGGCTGCTGTCATTATCTACTGGTACCGGGGCGATATCCCATGGCTCCCGGCACTGGCTGTGATCATAGGCTCTACAGCCGGAGCAAGAATAGGAAGCTTAGCATCTCTCAGAACCAAACCCGCCTGGTTAGAAATAGGGCTTTCCATATTGGTAGTCATACTTGCACTGATTGTCTTGTTTAAGACTCTTTTATAAGAAAATGGCTAAAGAAAAGGGATGCGGAATCGAGATCAATCCTGAATTCAAAAAAGCCCTGAATGTGATGAAAAACATCCGGCGCCATGTGTTCATTACCGGGAAAGCAGGAACCGGAAAGTCCACGCTGCTGGAGTATTTCCGTTATCACACCCGGAAAAAAGCGGCTGTCCTGGCACCCACAGGCGTGGCAGCGCTGAATATCAAAGGCAAGACCATCCATTCCTTTTTTCGCTTCAAACCCGATGTGACGCTGGATAAAGTGACCCCCATTGTCAAAGACCCAAAGAATAACTTGTATCAAAAACTGGACATGGTGGTGATCGATGAAATCTCCATGGTCCGGGCTGATCTGCTGGATTGTGTGGATAAATTTTTACGAATGAACTGCCCCCAAAGCCATCTCCCTTTTGGGGGAAAACAAATGGTTTTTATAGGCGACTTGTACCAGCTTCCGCCAGTCATCAAAGGGAAAGAAAGAGAGATATTCAAAGGCTATTATCAAACGCCTTATTTCTTTTCTTCCCGTGTGTTTCAGGATCTGGATATGGAATTCATCGAATTGATCAAGGTTTACAGACAGAAAGATGAGCGGTTTATTGACATACTGAACGCCATCCGGAATAAGACCATAAACCAGGACCTTCTGGGAGTGCTGAACCATAGATATGATCCTTCATTCGAACCTTCTGAGAAGGAATTTTATGTTTATCTCACTCCTTACAACAAACAGGCTCGTGAAATCAATGAGGAGCAGCTTCAAAAAATAAAAGGAGATCTTTTTTCCTATGATGGCCGGATCCAAGGAGTCTTTCAAGACCGGGAACTGCCCACAGAAAAGGATTTATTCCTGAAAATCCATGCCCAGGTGATGCTGCTGAATAATGATTCTGAAGGAAGGTGGGTGAACGGGAGTGTGGGCAAAATCAAGGATGTTTATGCGGGGGATACGGGTTCGGATGTGATTGAAGTGGAGCTTAGTGACGGGAGTGTGGTGGATGTGGAGCCCTTCACATGGGAGATTTTTGAATACAGATACAATGAGAACACAGGGAGACTGGAGACAGAGACCGTGGGAGCCTTCACCCAGTATCCTCTGCGTCTTGCCTGGGCTATCACTATCCACAAAAGCCAGGGAAAGACCTTTGACAGGCTGGTCATTGACATTGGAAAAGGGACTTTTTCTCCGGGCCAGATGTATGTGGCGCTGAGCCGGTGCACCTCATTGGAAGGAATCGTTTTAAAAAAAGAAATCCAGAAAAAGCATGTGTTTATGGATTGGAGGATCATCGATTTTCTGACCAAATATCAGTACAGTCTTTCCGATGAGAAAATGCCGCTTGAGCGGAAAGTTGATTTTATCCAAAAGGCGATTCAGGAAAACAAAAAGCTGGAAATCGTGTATCTCAAATCAAAAGATGAGAAATCAAAGAGAGTCATCAAACCTTATTATGTGGGGGACCTTAAGTATAAAGACTGGACTTTTATGGGAGTGGAAGCCTACTGCTATCTGCGGAGCGAGGAGAGGAATTTTAGAGTAGACAGAATACTGGAGATGAGGAGAGCGGAGTGAGCTTTTTCAAAGGTACCAGATCGGGACAAATTTGACCCTACATGAATTCACTTTAAGTTGTCCACAATATCCCTGGGTAAGGACCAGTGCATTTTGTGGTTTGTATTTTAAAAGGAAACTTCTGTAACTCCGGCTTATTTTGGGTTCTGAAAGATTCGCGTATTTAATTTCTATGGGAACCAAATCTTTTTCTCTTTCCAAAACAAAATCAACTTCTGCTTTGGCTAAGGTCCTCCAATATTTAAGTGGAATCTCAGGAAAATTGATATGAAGCTGGATAAAAGCTGCATTCTCTATAAGGTTTCCCTTGTCTGTTCTTAATGGAATCCCTTTGAAATTATCTATAGCAAAATTTCTCAAACCTGTATCCATGAAGTAAAGTTTGGGATTTTTTCTTAGCTCTGTTGCTTTGTTGGTATAAAAAGGTTTTAAAAGATATATAATGTAGGTTTCTTCAAGTATAGAAAGAAAATTTTTAAGCTCTTTAAAATAAATGCTGGTTTCATTACAAAGATTGTTAAAATTGATAAGACTGCTCATTCTTGTAGCTAAGAGTTTGACTAAATTCCTCAACTTTGAAACTTTGTTCACCCTTAAAAGCTCAATAATATCTTTTGTGACATAAGTTTCATAAATGTTTTTTAATATGACCTTTTTTGTTTCTAAATCCTCTGTTTTTATCACTTCCGGATATCCTCCAAATAGGGAATATTCCTCAAAATGCTTTTTGAAATCTGATCTGAAAATATCTTTTTCCAGCCTGAAATCCTTACCGAAAATGATAAAATCCTTGAGAAGTTTTGATCTCTCAGTATAGACATTTTTCATCTGTTGAGATTTGATATGGATGTACTCAGCAAAACTCAATTGAGGCAGATAAAAAGAAAACATTCTTCCCACTAAATATTTAGCTGTTTTTCCTGTTAGCTCCAATGATGAGGAGCCCGTTATTATAAATTTTATGTTTTCAAAAAGGTCATAAAGAAGCTTTAATTTTTGTCCGCCTTCTTCAACATAATGAAATTCATCTAGAAGAAAATAAAAACGCTCCTTGTTTTTTTGTCCTATATAACTGCGGACAAATTCCTTGGGGCCCTCAGAGAACTTCTCTAAAATGTCTCTGTCTTCAAAAGTAATAAAAATGATATTGTCAGGATTAATCTTTTTTTTCTCTATCAAATATTCCTTGAGCATCTTCAGCAGGGTTGTTTTCCCTGACTGGCGTGGTCCTTTGATGGCAAAGATTTCCCTGCGGTTGATCCATTTCTTCAGCTGACCCATAAGGTGGCGGTGGAAATAATTTTTTTGGAGCATTTTTAATCTATATAATGTTATTATTAAATTATTTTTAGTAATAATAGCATTAAAATTAAATAAATGCAATTAGAAATTGGGTACGGTTTATCTATTTACCTAATTTTCTGTAGATAATGGTCATCGGATTGTATCATTTCCTCCGGAAACCCGCAATGACGAGGGGAAAAAATCAGAAAAAGGCTCTGTAGGCGATTCCTTTTTGCTTGAGAGCGCGGATCAGACGGTCTCTTTGCTGGATGAAAAATTGATCCCGGAGGGCTTTTTCCCAACCCATTCGTCTGTAGAAGCTTCGGATAGAAGAGGTGTAGTTCATCCGGTCAATGTACACATGGTCAACTTTGCCGGCTAGGTCATTGATGAGATTTTCCGGATTCCCGGGCAAAAGGGGCCCGATAAAGGCAAATGTGTGTATGCCCGCATCATGGATAGTTTTGAGGGCGCGGATCCTCTCTTTGATGAACGAGGCGTGGGGCTCAAAGAGTCGGGCTGCTTTCTCATCCACTGTGGCAATGGAAAAACCCACTTCAATGGACTTGAACTGGGTGAACAGGTCCAGATCCCGGAGCGCCAGGGTTGATTTGGTCTGGATGTTGACAGGGAACTGAACGGCCAGAAGCTCTTTAAGGCAGCCCCGGGTCAATTTGAATTTGGCTTCAAGCGGCTGATAAGGATCACAGACAGAAGAGATCCAGACCGTCCCTTTTTTAGCGCGCTTAAGCTGGCGGCAAAGGACTTCGACCGCATTGATCTTCACATCCACGAATTCACCCCAGGGTTCTTGGTGTCCGGAGTATCGGGGCATGAAAAGGCGGGCATAGCAGTAACGGCAGTTGTGCTGGCATCCAGTGTAGGGATTGATACAATAGTCAAAGATCTTGGATTTGTTGAGGATGCTTTTGGCTTTGATTTGGCGGACGATCATTGGAGAATTTTAATAATTTTCCTCTATAATCTCATATTCATAAACACATGCCTCAAAATAAGGATCGAGCCACATCCCCTCCTTCGGATTTATCATATGGGATTGAAAGAAAATATCAAGAAAAGTTTAGAAAAACAGGCATCAAAAAAAATAGGGACACGATACCTTCCAGATGAATTCATGACATTATTAAAATCTGTTGGCCATTACAGGATGTTGAATCCACTTCTCTCCATCGTACCAAAGCACCTGTGTCATGAGTTCGGATTTGACCTCTGCCATGACCCGAGGACTGAATGGCCCTATGGTGAGATTTTTTTGAAAGGCTTCATTGTGCAGAGTTTCATACCGGTCTGCAAACCGGATTTCTTTTAAAACAAAATTGAAATTAAACTCAAATATCTGGCCTGAACGAGTGGAGGCGGATACAGCTTTTCCATCAATGATGCTGATTCGAATTACGGGGTCACGTATAAGTTCAACCTTGCCGAAATCTGTAACAGGAAAAAGTATATAATGCTTCTCAACTCCCTGAGCAAGATCAGGGGACTTGTAATAGCCGTTCTGAGGAGAACCCCCGCTCCTGAAATCAGGCTCTAAGACCGCCAGAAATCCTTTGTCATACTCATTGTTGCAGCCGCCCAAAAGGATCTCTTTGCCCCCGTCTTTATCCAGGTCACAAAAAGAAAAATCGTGGATTCTTCCTGAATTCCAGTACTCTCTCTGTAATTTTCCCGAATGATCCAGGACCGCAAGCTGAGTGGGAAACATATCCATGTTGTTAGAAATCATGAATATTTCCAAAAGATTGTCTTGATTGAGATCCGTCACACCCAATCCCTTAACAGTGTACTTATTTGAATAAGTTTTTTCGCCAAAGGTCATGCTGCGCCCCGGCTCAAACCGCCACTTTGTTTTTCCTCCTGAGTCCAAACAGATGAGCCTTTCCTTGCTCTCACCAAGGATCATCGAGATGGGAATAAAAAGCACTTCTTTTTTTTTATCATTATCAATATCCAGGATGAAAAGAAGCGGATAGTCCAGCCCATCATGATATTCAGACTTTTTTCGGACCTGAAAGTGATTCCGATAAAACTCTTCATCCCTTAGATTCACAATCCCCGTTTCAAAGCGCCAGAGCTCCTGGTTTTGTTTATTCAACATCACCAGTTCAGAGCCCTCGATCCTGAAATCATTCGGTTCTGTGGAAACCGGCTGTTTGAAAAACAGAAAAAACAAAACAACCAGCACTAGGACCAAAATCAGAAGATTGATAGACTTCCAATGACTCTTTTGTCCCTGGTATGACCTTTGGCTCAACCACCTGTCCAGCTCCTTTTTATAGGCAAACACCCGGGCCCTGGAAGATTCCAACAACCGATAAACAGGAAGCTCAGACTCTTTTTCCCATCTCTGGCATGTCCTCACACCGCAGTTTAAATAGTCAGCGATTTCCTTCCAGGAGGATAGGATATCTTTTTGATTCTCTGGAACACTCATGACAGGTGAAATTTAAGCAGAAATCAAAATGGAGGTCAAGTTCCTTCCAAAAAACGGGTCCTCAAAAAACGGGTCCGGTTTATTTATTAAAAAACGGGTCCGGTTTATTTATTTACCCTATTTTTTAGTAGGCTTTTTTGATGAGGAGGCCCTCGATAAAATCCGTGCCCACATACCCGATGCCGATCAGAGTCAGTATGAACTGAGGAGTGATCTCCTGTCCCATAAAGTTGATGATCCCAAGGACTCCGGCTGCGATCCCTACAATAAAAGCAATGAGAAAGCTGGTCCACATTTTCTCTTTATCAAAAAGCTCTTTAAAGGATTTGCCCTTTTGAACGGCTTCGTCGTGTCTTTTTTTCAAGCCTACAATCACTCTGAGGCACTGACCTACGGCACCGAGAATGCCGCCCAGAAGCAAATACCCAATCACTGTCCATACGTCCATTTTGCCCTCCTTTTTCCAATCATACAAAAAACAGGGACACGTAACAAGCCCATGTCTCGCTTTTGATTTGGCGGGATAAAATAAATTGGGGACACAGTAAGACGGTACCGTATTTA
>JAWLEN010000024.1:22100-28652 GCA_041686095.1 Candidatus Aminicenantota bacterium | reverse complement strand
ATCGATTATATTAATTACTTCAAAGGGGTGATGTTGTTAGATGCCCATTATTTTTGGTAATTTAAAAAATATTGTGTAAACGGGAATTCTTTATACAATAAGATTTATAAAAGGATAAAAAGATAATGGAACAGGAAAAAAGGCGGGAAAAAAGAAAACAAGAGGAACAAGAAGTAGAACTAGAAGTTTGTAAAGACACGGCTTCACAACAACAAGTCAATTATGATAAATTCACTGCTTTTGCAGAAAATCTCTCCTTGAATGGGGTGAAAGTAAAAAGCCGTAAATATTATCCTGTGGACACAGTTTTGAAAATAAGACTTCCTTTGTTAAAGAAAAAATCAATTTCTTTACGCGGAAAAGTGCGTTGGGTGAAAAATATCAATGAAGAAAAGAAATTTGGTATGGGCATTGAATTTATGGATACCCTTCCTGCAGAATTTATTGCTCTAATGGAGTACTTGTATGGTGCTTCTAAGTCTTCTTAGTGAGGATTGAGTTCCATCCTTTTTTATCTGTGCTTCTGTTACCATTTTTTCTCCATAAATAAATTTTGCGAGCATTTCTGTTTCCGTTATAGAGTGTTTATTTGAAACATCAGGAGGGTGTGATAGAATAAAACTGAAACAGGAGAAATTAAGATGGAATATAAACTGCTAGGGAAAACAGGAATCAAGGTCTCTCAATTGTGTTTGGGTACCATGTCATTTGGCGGGGATGCTGATGCAGACATGTCCAAAGAGATGTTTCACTTGAGTCGGGATAAAGGAATTAATTTTTTTGACTGTGCGGATGTTTATAATGACGGGCAGGCAGAAATCCTACTGGGAAAACTCACAAAAAAGAACAGGAACGAAGTGGTCATTGCCAGTAAGGTTTATTTTCCAACTGGAAAAGAGGTTAATTCAAGAGGAGCCAGCCGGTATCATATAATGAATGCTGTGGAATCCAGTCTGAAACGTCTTCAAACAGATAGGATAGACGTTTACTTTATTCACCGGTTTGATGATTTGACTCCCCTTGAAGAGACTTTACGAGCCTTGGATGACCTGGTGACCCAGGGAAAAATACTTTATCCAGGAGCCAGTAATTTTGCTGCCTGGCAGGTAGCCAAAGCCTTAGGAACAGCGGAAAAAAATGGATGGACTCCTTTTTACTGCATCCAGCCCATGTACAATCTGGTTAAACGCCAGGCAGAAGTTGAGATCTTCCCTCAAGCTCAGGCAGAACAACTGGGAGTGATTCCTTACAGTCCATTGGGAGGAGGTCTTTTAACCGGAAAATACGGAGTCAAAAAGAAACCGGATTCGGGAAGGTTGATCAGCAACAAAATGTATGCCACCAGATACAGTTATAACTGGATGTACCGAGCTGCTGAAGATTTTTCAGAATTTGCTAAAAAAAGAGGATTTTCTCCGGCTAGCTTGGCAGTGGCTTGGGTAGCGAGTCATCCGGCTGTGACCTGCCCCATCATTGGAGGCAGGAACGTCAATCAACTTAAAGATTCCCTTGATTCAATACAGATCGAAATGACCTCTGAGCTCAGAGAGAAAATATCCTCTTTTTCTCCAGAACCTCCCCCGGCTACGGATCGAAACGAAGAGAAAACAGAATACAATTATGGAGTGCGATAAGTCTTTTGTTTTTTTCTGATTTATCTAATTTTATGATATATAATTATGAACAGCCTGAATTATTCAAGAGTCAAAAATATCGCCGTTTAATTATGAATGGTTCAGGATAAATATAAGGGAGAAAAGCCGTGAGAAAAATTCTTTTTTTATCTCTATTGTTCATAGGAGTGATTCTGTGGTTCAGCAGCTGTAATGAAAAAGCAGAACCCGATTCTCCTTTATCAGGGATTGAAAAAGCTGTTTCTGAAGACGGAGTGGGTATTTATTATAAAATAAAGGGAGTGGGGAATTATTCTTTAGTCTTTGTGCATGGATGGTGCAATGACATGTCTTATTGGGAGAATCAGATACCTGCTTTTTCTTCGGGTTATAAAGTCATTACTTTAGACCTTGCTGGACACGGAATTTCCGGAAAAGAGAGAGAATTTTGGACCATGGAAGCGTTTGGAAAGGACGTAGCTTCTGTTATTAAAAGGGAAGGTTTGGAAAATATTATTCTTATTGGTCACGGAATGGGAGGAGCGGTTATACTGGAAGCGGCTGGGTTAGTGCCAGAAAGAATCATTGGTCTGGTGGGAATTGACACCTTTAAAGACCATTACATGAGAAAGTACAGCCGCGAGCAGGTGGAGTTTTTTTTAAAACCTTGGAGAGAAGACTTTGAAAGCAGAATGAGAGAATATGCTGTTGAAACTTTTTTCCATAATAAAGTGGATCAAGAGCTCATGAAAAAAGTAATCATTGACATGAGGGAATCACAACCAGAAAAGTCTTTAAATATGCTGGAACACTTATTGAGATATGATGGCTCTCAGGCTTTTAAGGAAATAAAAGTCCCTATCCAGTGCATCAATTCAAAGCTCCGTGATACAACTTATGAGATCGCGACCCAGAATGCTGCCTCTTTTGACTGGATCTATCAAACAGGAGCCGGCCATTTCCCTATGTTGGAAAATCCGGATTTTTTCAACCGCCTGCTTGCCACCATTCTGGAAGACATCATAATGGATTTGTATAAGAGACAAGAGGCAAAATAACTCAAATATGGAAAAACAATCAAGACGGGACTTTTTTCAAAATTTCGTGAGGAATGCAGGAATTATTTTTGCTTTTCCATATCTTTTTTTATCTCGAAAGGACAGGAAAATGACAAATGAAAAGGAAAAAAATAAAGCCTATCCTTCTTACATTAATCTATACCGGAGCGGGGAGCTTGACGAGAGGATAAAAAAGTTAAAATCTTATTACCAATGCTGCACCCTTTGTCCAAGAGACTGCAGGGTCAATAGATTAAAAGGAGAAACAGGAAAATGTCAGGCAACCGCTTCTCTTAAAATCTCCAGTGCTTTTGCCCATTTTGGTGAGGAAAGACCTCTTGTGGGAACCAAAGGTTCTGGAACCATATTTTTTTCTAACTGTGGTTTGCGCTGCATCTACTGTCAGAATTATACCATCAGCATTAAAGGAGAAGGAGTCATGGTGGATGAGCAAAGGGTGGCCAAATCTATGATGAAACTTCAGGCATTGGGATGTCATAATATAAACCTGGTGACTCCGACTCACTATGTTCCTGGTATTGTCAGCGCTCTTAAAATTGCGGTTTCAAAGGGACTTGAAATCCCGCTTGTTTACAACACAGGAGGTTATGAAAAACTAGAAATTTTGAAGCTCCTGGATGGGATTGTGGATATTTATCTTCCTGATTATAAGTACACCATTCCTGAAAGCGCAGCTAAATACTCAAGTGAAGCCTACAATTATCCTTATTATGTCCAAATAGCTTTTAAGGAGATGTACAGGCAGGTTGGGAATCTAGTCCTGGACCGCAGAGGGGTGGCGAAAAGAGGCTTGATGATAAGGCACCTGATACTTCCGAACAGAGTTTCAGGAAGCAGAGAATTTTTAGAGTTTGTGGCCACGGAATTGTCTAAAGACGGCTATCTGAATCTGATGAGACAGTACCGGCCTGAATACAGAGCCAGAGAGTTTCCTGAAATAAACCGGCGGATTTCCGGAAAGGAATACAGAGAAGTTTTGGAATGGGCTGATGAATTGGGGCTCAGCAATCTTGATCGATAGAAACGATTCGTTGTTTACTGCTTGACCTTACCCATACAATACTTTATAAAGATACAAACAGGAAAAAATATGTCACTGGAACCCAAAGATTTAAAGGGCAAAAAAATAGACTGCAATGATTATTCGGTGTCTGATTTTTCCGATTTTGAGAGTGAGGACCTGTTTGAGGCGGCTGATTATTTCTGGGAATATGTGGCTGATGCAGTCAAAAAAAAGTACATGGTCTATATTCAACCCATGATGTCAGCCCCCCGGACTGAGCTGGAAGTCTTTGACCGGAACACCCAATCGGTCAGAAAATTCCTTAATTTTTGTTCTTATAATTATCTTGGATATTCCTTTCATCCCGATGTGATTAAAGCGGTCAAAGACACTCTGGATGAATTTGGGACAGGCGCTGTTTCCGCTCCTCTTTTAAGCGGTTATTCTAGACCCATAAGCCAACTGGAAGAAGAGGTCAGCCGTCTTAAAGGAATGGAGTCGTCTATTGTTTTTCCCACCGGATACAGCACCAATGTAGGCATATTATCTGGTCTTCTCCATCCCGGTGATGTGGCTGTGCTGGATATTTTATCTCACGCCTCCATATACGATGGGGTTCGAATGTCTGGAGCTGAAATAAAAGTCTTTGCTCACAACAACCCATCCCATCTTGAGAGAGTCTTGAGAAAGACAAATAAAAAACGCATGCTGGTGTGTGTGGAGGGTGTGTACAGCATGGACGGAGACTTGGCCAATCTTCCGGAAATCATTCCCATCTGCCAGAAATACGGGGCTAAGCTGTTAGTGGATGAAGCTCATGCCACCCTGGTGTTTGGAGAAAAAGGCGGGGGAGTGGCGGAACATTTCAAGCTGGAACATGAAGTTGATATTTCCATAGGGACTTTCAGCAAATCCTTTGGCGCTATAGGAGGATTTGCTTCCGGCAAAAAAAAGCTCATGAACTATCTGAGGATGTTTTCAAGGTCCTATGTGTTTTCATGTGCCATGGCCCCTCATACCGCGGCTGGGATTTTAAAGATCCTTGAGATCTTTGGAAAAGATAAATCAGAAAGAGAAAAGTTATGGAAGAATATACGGTATATGCATAAAAAGCTCAAACAAGCCGGACTTGATATAGGCACCACAAAATCTCAGGTGGTTCCTGTTATGGCTGGAATTGATTTGAGGTTAAGGGAAATCAGTAGAAAGATCCAAGAGAGAGGATTGTATACCGGTGTGGTGACTTACCCGGCGGTGGCAAAAAATAAGACCAGGTTGAGACTGTCAGTGTCCTCAAAACACACTCAGGAACAAATGGATCAATGTGTGGATATATTGAAACAGGTCTTTAAAGAAACTGGGGACTGAATTTCTAACCAGCCTGGATTATTCATAAAAAAATGAAAAAAATTTTAGTAAAATCGGTGTGTTCAAATATTTTGGTTTTATTAACGATTTCCTGCTCTTCTATGATGCTCCGGGATCAGGGGAAAACAGAAAAGAAGGCTATAGAAACAGCCATCCAATCCATTTCCGATCAAAAAATTCTGGGTTATGCCTCGGAGCTTAGTTCTGAAAAATACGCTGGGAGACTCTCGGGAACCCAGGAATACAAACAAGCAGCTGAATGGGCGGCTTCTCTTTTCAACAAATGGAAGATTATTCCAGCAGGGAATAAAAATACTTATTTCCAGTCTTTCCTCAATCCCTACACTGTGGTTTTTAAAGGAGGGGAGCTGGCCTATCATTATGATCCGAAGAATCTCAATAAAAAAAAGTATTATAAATATGAGGAAGAATACTATCCTGGAGCTGATTCAGGATCTGGAGCCATAACCGCAGAAGTGGTTTATGTGGGGTATGGTATTTATGCTCCGGAATTAAACTACAACGACTATCAAGAGGTGGAGGTAAAAGATAAGATTGTGTTTATGGAGCCAGGTGTTCCGGTATCTCCAAAAGAAGATCCTGAAAAATTTGAAGAATGGAGTCATTATTCCATCAATCTGTATAAAGTAAAAATGGCGGCTGCCCAAGGAGCTAAAGCCATTCTTTATCATGATCTAACCGTGGACCCTAATACAGATCATGTGGAGGGATTTCTTGTTTCTCATGTGGGGGATTCTGTAGCCCAGGATATTTTTTCAGGATCCGGGTATAAACCCCGGGAAGTGAGAGAAAAGATTCAAAATGATTTAAGCCCTCACTCTTTTGAAACCAAAAAGATTTTTACCATGGAAAATCTGACAGAGCATCACCCCAAGGGAATAGGCGCTAATGTGATGGGCCTGATTCAGGGAAATGATCCCGACCTTAAAGAGGAAGTCATCATCATAGGAGCCCATCTTGATCATGTGGGCTTCTGCTATGAAATCATGCCCGGAGCCAATGATAATGCCTCAGGAGTGGCTGTGATGCTGGGAGTGGCTGAGGCTCTTTCAAAAATTCCCACGGGGCTCAAACGTTCTGTACTGTTTATTGGATTTGGAGCTAAGGAACAGGGACTTATAGGATCTAAAGAGTATTTGAAGGATCCCTTGTTTTCTGCTGAAAAAACAGTTTTGTTCATAAACATAGACATGGTAGGAAATGGAAACAGCTTGAAGGTTTTTGGTGCCGGAGATTTTCCTGATTTCTGGAAAGAAATGCGCAAGATCAACAAAAAAAAGGTAGGGATTGAGTTGAGTCCAGAATATTTTGATTCATTGGACCGCCAGGCTTCAGATGCGGACTCTTTTTTGAAAAAAAAGATTCCCTCCCTCTCCTTTAGAGCCAAAGAGATTCCTGAGTATATTCACACCACCAAAGATACAGTGGATAAATTGAATCCCACCCTCATGAAAGACCTCTCCCGCCT
>JAWLEN010000024.1:0-22000 GCA_041686095.1 Candidatus Aminicenantota bacterium | reverse complement strand
ATTTTTTCGCTTTCCAGCTTTTCTCCGCCGGAATATTCCTTAATAAGCTGTCGAAAGTAACCAGCTGCCACAGGCATTCCAGATAAAAGGTTTGTTTTTTCTAAATAATCATTTTGGAGGTCAAACAGCCATTCCTCTTTTGGTGAGAAAATAAATTTATAGGGAAGCTCTATAATCCCTTTTTGATGGCGGTTTCCAGAAAAGTTTTCTAAAAAAACTTGAGAATCCTTGAGTTCAGGAGAAAAGATAAACGGAAGAAGACTCTTTCCTTTAAAACCATAATCCTCTGGAATGCCGAAAAGATTCAGAATCGTAGAGGGAGCATCCAACACACTGGCAGGAATTTGCGGCTGTCTGGGACCTAAATCCAGTTTTTCAGGAAAAACCATGAAAAAGGGGATGTGAATCATCTCCTGAAAAAGAGTGGTGTTATGGCCAAGTTTTCCATGCTGCATCCTGCAGGCGTCTCCATGGTCAGAAGTGAATATCAGAATGGTTTGATCCAGAAGGTCATTTTCTTTAAAAAAATCATAAATGCTTTGAGCCAAGCTGTCTGCATAAAGAACATTAGCGTCATACATGGATTCGATATAATCCAGAAGGTCATCTGTGGCTTTGATCTCCCCGGATTCAATTTTCCTAAAATTTTGGGGAGTGGGGAGGAAGGAAATGTTTTCCGGCTTAGGAAATACCCTGAATTCTTCGGGAGGAAGATAGGGAGCATGAGGAGGATGAAGGTGGATGTAAATAAACTTGGGCTTATCTTTGGAGGAGTTTGAGTAGATGCTTGACAGAGCTTCCAGAAATATCATTTGATATGGATTGTAAAAGAGTTTGGTGAATCCCTCTGATAATCCCCAGCCTTTTGAAAACCACGGTTGACCGGTTATGAGAAAAGAGGATATCGAATGTGTGGAAAGAATGTTTTGAAGTTTAGGCAGATTTGAATTGATATGGGTGTCTTTTTCCACCAGTCCGTGTTCGTGAGGATATCTGGAAGTAAAAAGAGTTCCTGTTGACGCAAGTGTGTAGGGACTGTTGGCATAAAAATTTTGAAACACAATTCCCTGTTCTCCTATTTTTTTTAAAAAGGGAGTGGTGTTCCGGTGGTATCCGTACAAACTGGAATGTTTGGCATGAAAGGCATCGAAAACAATATACACCACATCAAGTTTTTTAGAACCAAGTTTATTATTGAGTTCTGTTAGTTTGGAGTGGGGCCCCATTTTTTTTATTGGTTTTGAAATTTCTATTTTGGACCAGACAGCAAAATTTTCAGAAGGGACGGATTGCTTTTTTTTATTTTCCAAAGAAAAAGCCATCTTAACATACTGGTTGGGAAAATTTTTCAAGCTAATTATTTTCAAGCCCTTTTTTTTGAAAACCAGATGCTTATGCGGGCTGTTATCTGAGGATATTCTCAGATGAGCGTTCATGTTTTTGGGGAGTCTTGAAAGTCCGGCTTTGAGCTCTTCTTTTCCTGAGACTTTTGCATAGAAGATAAAAGCGCTCCCAGGGAAATGGATGATTTCTCCATCCTTTTTTGGCAGAAGAGGTTTGAGTGACTTTGAAATTTCTGTTTCCTGAGATAAAAATTTAAAGTATTTAAAGGCAGCGGATAACAGCCTGTGGTCCTCTGTATCAAGAAACTCAGAGGGTCTTTCAGCCAGTTCATATTTAAAAGTGAGGGTGTTTTTTCCTATTTTGATCCATTTGTCAGGAAGAGATATCCTGTAGACATTAAAAAGAGAATCCGGTTTTATGGTTTGGACTGGTTTTGAGTTGAGGAAGATGTTTATTTTTTGTTTTTTTGAATTCTTGGGTTTGATGGACCGGCATTCCATTTCCAGCTTTAAATCCTTGGTCTGGGCTGCATTGAACATGAGAGTGCTCTTTTTATCTTTGGCCCACCTAATATTTTCTTCAGGAGGATACCACCCTTCAACAAAATAAGAATTGTGATCAGGATCTGTTGCATTGATATACGTAGTGGAATGAACTTTTTCTGAAACGTCAAAATTTTCCAGTAAGTTCCTGTAAATTATTTTTTCTTTTACGGATTTTTCAGAACCAGATTCCCCACCGCAGGAAGAAAAAACGAGTACCACAGGTATCATAAGACTCAGGAGCCAAAGAGTCGATTTTTTCTCGATGATTTTTCTATTTATAGAGTTCATGTATATTGATATTTTCTATTATTAATTTTAACCTACAGATTTTACCCCGAGATTATCACAAATTGCAAATTTGAGAATTAAGAATATCGATTTCTGTGAGGGAAAGAATATGGGATGAGGAATCCCCTGTGAGGGCGGAGCGGGCATGGTTCCTCTTTAGAGGAGAGCGAAGCCCGAACCGGGAGGGAGATTCCACGCTGGGGAATCGAGCGGGTGACGAATCCTATATTCTTCCCTTTTTCACTCCACAATGAGGATATCCTTATTCCACTCTCCTGCTCTGAATCTGATTTGGATATCATCAGCCCATATTTCAGTTTTTCCCATAGTGAAAATGCGGAGTTCCAGATTTTTGGTGGTTTGCTCCAGCCTAAAAGGAAGAATAAAGCTTTGATACTGCTTTTCTTTGATGAAGTCTTTACTGTGGATATCCATTTTGTTTATTGTGTTTCTTCCAAAATCAGAAACAGCTTCTAAACGGATCACAGTGAGATTTTGTTCTTTTTCCCCAATTTTAAGCCTGAACAAAGCTTCATACAAGCCGGGCTGGAAGCTGCGGTAATTTCCATAACAAAGAAATCCTGTCCGGTGCAGTTTTTCCGGATTGTGGTAAAGGGCTTTGCCACCCACAGCTTGGTTATCACCAACAACACTTCCTACCTGATGGGTCATTCCAGTGACTGGATAATGATATTCTTTTATTGGTTCCCAGTAAATAAAGAGTTTGTACCGTCCAGGCTCAGAAGGAGGGTTCCCGATCAGGGTGAATTCTTTATTTGTTTGGGGTGGTATCCGGGAACGGATTTCCTCTCCAGAAACGACTGGATTTATTGAATGGAGTGTTTCTTGAGGGAAGAGAAGCCAGTTGAGATAAAGTTTTTTGGGCTCTCTGAAGGAGCAGTTTTTCATTCTGACTTTGACTTTGAGTGGGTCATGGTGATCAGAGATTATATCAGGAGCTCTGATAGTGAAGATTTTAGGATCCACCAGAGAGTATAAATAAAACTCAGTGTTTTTTTTATTGAAGTGGTACTGATCGAGAAGTGTGGCGCATTTCATTTGCTCAGGATATTTTTGGAAGTAATAGTCTTTTTCATGAATATCCCTATTATCCACCAGGAAGAGATGGGTGAGTCCGTATTTAGTGATGGGATTTTGTTTATAGTTAACGTATTTGTCATAAGATATAAGGACTTTATAAGGGGTGTCAAAAGCAGCTCCGGGGGCATCTATGCCGCCAATATATCCGCTTTCCCCCACATGTTTTTCAATGTCTTTGCCTAAATTGTGCACAAAATATTCAGGGGAAGCCGCCCATCTTATATAATGCTTTCCTTCCAGATAAATGGATGTAAGGAGGAGGATAAGAATGAAGCTCAGTGAAACAAATTTGGGTATAGGGATCTCACGCCAATTTTTAAATATTTTTGGATGAGCCATAAAGCCGGTTAGAATCAAAGCCAAAAAAAAGCTCACTATAAGTTCCCAGGTTCCTGGATAAACAAAAGGGAAAGAATCAGAAGGCTTGAGTTTGAGATATCTGTACGACCAGGGGATAACACAGCGGTGGAAAAGGATTGTTAACACCAATATTCCAAGAGGATAAAAACTCCAGTGTGCTTTTTTATCCCTCTTTATTTTTGAAGTTTTATAAAGAGAAACCAGGAATCTTGCTGCCATCACACACATCACAGGAATGATGGGCAGAAAATACCGGGTCGGCCGGTAGCCTATAAGCCCCAGGAATAAAAAACACGCTGCAAACCAAATCACAAGAAACACATCAGAAGCCATAAAACGGCTCTTTTTTTTGGTATAAAGCCAGTACAGAACCATGAAAAGGAATAAAAATGAGCCTAAGAGAACAGCAGGACTTCCTGAGATGTACTTAAAGAGGAAAGTCCGGTAGAGATTGTTTAAATAGAAAGCCGGATTTTTTTCAGGAAACATCTGCTGTGTGGTGAAAAATTTTCCGAATTGGGAGATAGGTTCTTTAAATGGAAGATAAAAGGCAAAGAACCATAAAAAAAAAGCAGAAAGCATTCCAGTGCAGAGATAGACAAATCCTCTGCAAAGTTTATTAAAATAATCCTTACAGCGGATACACAACAATGAATAAAATCCGTATGCGACAATAGGGACGGGAAGAAGATAGAGGAAAAGATTTTTAAAGGTGTAGCTTAAGAAAAAAACAGCTCCAGAAAAGAAAAGCAGCCAGTTTCCTTTTTGGGTTCCTGTTTTTTTCATCCCTTTCTGCCACAGATAAAAGCCAATGATAAAAACAGTCAGAGTTTGGGTATCCTGCATCCCGAGCCGGGCGTACATAATGGAGATGAAGTTAATTCCAAACAGCAGCAAAGCCAGAAGGCCTGTTTTTTGTCCATAGCTTTCTTTGGCTGCGGCATAGATGAACCAAAGCGAAAGCATGCTGAAAAATATGGAGAAAAGCCGGATTTGCGCCCGGCCGATTCCTATAATTGAAAAGGTTAGATACTTCAGCCAGGTAGATACAGCGCTGTAGTAAAAGTCATTCCATTCATCCAGTTTCCATTGGCCGAATAATATGAGATTACGGGCATTGTGATTGTAAATGCCTTCATCGAAAAAAGCACCCAAGCTTTCGCTTAAATATTGAGGGGGATCTGCATGGATATAAATGATTCGGGTTAAAAGGAAGATAATGAACAGAAAAAGAAAAACATGTTTTCCTTTGATCTTTTTCATGGGTGATCCTTAGAGGTGATGATAAAAAAAAACTGAGAAAAGGTAAAGAGAAAAGGTAAAGATGAAATTCAGGGAGAGCGTGCATTGGGAATTCAATTAATTGGAGAATATTCAATTTTTTGAATTATTTTGAGCTCATGAATCAGCAGGCATTTAACTAATCGACTGATATCAAACAGGATAGCCGATTAATTAAATATGGCATGAATATTGCTTTCTAATGGATAGAAAAAATGAATTGGTATGTTTATTTTAAAGGAGGTGACGGAAACCGGAGATCTATAAGAAAAACAATAAGGAAAAAAGGTGGAGTGAATTTCACTCCTGAATTATGGGTAACTTTTTCCCAATTTAATTTGGGTAAAGAGGAGGAAAGAATTGCGTAAACTATTTAGTGTTTTATGTGTGCTGTTACTTGTCTCGCCTTTAATCATGGCGCAGCAACGAACAGGAGATATTTACGGTACAGTCACAGACTCAGAAGGCAATCCACTTCCGGGTGTGACCGTCACTTTGACCGGTGCAAGAACCGCTACTATGACCAGCATCACTTCCAACCAGGGTCGATTCAGGTTCGTCTCTCTGGCTCCAGCCAGTGACTACACCATCAAAGCTGAACTGGAAGGTTTTAAAACCGCTATCAAGCAGAACGTCATTGTTGTGGTGGGTTCAAATGTTGAGATCAACATGGAAATGGAAATGGGAGCTTTGGAAGAGGAAGTCACTGTCACAGCAGTGACACCTGTTGTGGATACCAAGAAGACAGAAGTGGGACAGAACGTAACCCATGAAATCCTTCAGTCTCTTCCCACAGCCAGAGACCCCTGGGTCATTCTTCAGATGGCCCCGTCTATTTTGATGGACCGTGAAAATGTGGGTGGAGCTGAATCCGGACAGCAGTCTGAAATGGCCTCCCGTGGTGCCACCAGTGATGCTCAAAGTGTTTGGGCCATGGACGGTATGGTCATCACAGACCCTGCTGCCATTGGAGCATCGCCCAGTTATTATGACTTTGATGCTTTTGAAGAGATGTCAGTCACAGTGGGTGGTGCTGACGTGACCACACAGACAGGCGGAGTTTCCATCAACCTGGTCACCCGGCGAGGCGGAAACAAAGTGAGTCTGGGCGGACGATTCTACATGACTGATGAGAAGTTCCAGGCAGCTAACGAAGATTATGTGCAGGAAATCCGAGAGGAAGAGCCGGGATTCATTGGAATCAACAGAGTCAACGCCATCAAGGACTATGGCTTCAACCTGGGTGTGCCGATTTGGAAAGACCACATCTGGGCTTGGGGTTCATATGGTGTGCAGAACATCAAGACCACCACAGTCTACGGTAGACCCGATGACACCATGCTCCAGAACTATGCCTTCAAGCTGAATGCTCAGATCATCCCGGAAAACCGGTTTGAAGCCTTCATGCATGTGGGCGGTAAAAACAAATGGGGTCGATCTTCCAGTGCTTATTTGCCCGGAGGATATTATCAGGGCGGACGATATTATTTTGGAAGCCCCATCTTCAAACTCCAGGATGAGCACATGTTTGGAAACAATTTCTTTGTCTCAGTCATGTACACTTACTCTGATGCGGGATTCAACTTGACACCTATGGACGACCTGGATTTTGAAAATCCCTGGTGGTATGATCGCACGAATTATACCTGCATGGCACCGGATGGAGATGTGGGGGAATGGCGTTACTATGTGGAAAGACCTGTGAACCAGTATGCGGCAAGAGGCACCTATTTCAACGACAGCTTTTTAGGCGCCAGTCATGAGATTTTGTTTGGAGCTGAGTATTCTGCAAGACGCGCTTATACAGAATCGGTTTATACAGGCAACATGGGGATATATTGGAACTACAATTCTCCCACCGCTGACTGGAACGGCGACGGAGTTCCCACCGTAGCTGAAAACCCAGATAACGTGAGGCGTTTCATGTACTGGAGAGGTTACTACAGAGACTATGGTGTGGATGCCTATGCCTTTTATTTAAGAGATACGGTTAGTTTTGGAAAATTCACCCTGCTTCTGGGATTGAGATATGACCAGCAGCAGCCCTATGTGGCCCCCAGTACGATAGCGGCTGTAGATGACAATCCGGCATGGGATGAAATTGCATCTCCGGATGTAAAAGCCGCATTGGACCAGCTTCTTCCGGGAGTTGAAATTGATGAAATTGGAGCCACAGATTACAAGGGCGATCCTTACTGGTGGAAGACATTCTCCCCCAGAATCGGAGTCACCTATGATGTGACCGGTGATGGGAAAACCATTGCCAAGCTTTCAATGGCTCAGTATGGAGACTTCATGGGAATGATGGCTGGTTACTGGATGCCCGGCGGAACCAGCGGATGGGTTGATTTCTGGTGGAATGATAACGGCGATAATGTGGTTCAGATGAATGAGCTCTACTGGGCAACAGTGGGAGATGGAAACTACACACCTTATCAAGTTTTTCCAGGCGGAAGTTTTTCCGGAGACACAGCTGATGCCTACGGTTCATATTATGGAGGTTATGACATCAGTAATCCAGTGTCTTTAACAGATCCCTACTCTTCATTTGAACCTGATGCTCAATCTCCCAGGACCACAGAAGTCATTTTTACTCTTCAAAGAGAAGTCCTTCCTGACTTTGGAGTCTCTGTTAACGCGACTTACCGAAGATATGACAAAGACAATTGGAATGTCAAACATTTTGTGGATGCGAGTGGAAATGCTGTCCAGTTCCAGACTCAAGACTGGTATGTGCAGGCGCCCAGCCCTCCGTCCAGTGTGGATGTGAGCGGATATGACACTCCTTGGGATGGCGATATGGGCGGTGCTGATGACCATCCTTACTACTACATGACGAATGATTACCAGGGTTATGACCCCTCTTATTACTCACCTTATTATCGACGTTCGATCCGACCTGATTTTTATAATGATTACTGGGGATTTGACATCATTTTCAACAAGAGGCTTTCCAACAGATGGATGCTGAACGGAAGCTTTACTTTCCAGAATCAGAAAGTCCATTATGGAGACAAGGGGTATTGGAGTGCCTCAAACCTGTGGGCTCTGGACGAAAGGGTGTATTCGCCTTATCAGGGTGGAGCCAGCGGAAAAATCAATCAGTATACTTACTCCCCATGGATGCTCAAAGTCTCAGGACTGTATCAGCTTCCCTATGGTGTCAATGTGTCTATGAACTTCCAGGCTAGAAACGGATGGCTGCTCAGAGAAACAGTCGATGTTGTTGACTACAGAATTCCAAATCCAAGAGCCCGAAGTGAAACCTTGTATCTGGAGCCGTTTGGTGATGAGTCTCTCCCCACTTTCTACAAAATGGACCTCCGTCTTGAAAAAATGCTCAATGTGGGAGATGTGGGAAAAATCTATTTGATGGCAGACCTTTTTAATGCCTTGAACAGCACCATCGAGAACAGAAGATACCAGTATGACTGGGGAACTATTTACATTTATGATGACGGAAGCACCGCTTTTGCTCCTAGTGCGACAGCAGGATCACTGAATGAAATCCTGAATCCAAGACTGCTGAGATTCGGAGTTCGGTTCGAGTTCTAATAGACTCTAGTTAAGAAGTCAAAAAGCCCCTCTTGTTTCGACGAGAGGGGCTTTTTTTTTATACTTTTTAATGGTAGAATGGATTCTCTGAGTGAAACATAAAGTCAATGACAAATGAAAAGAATTGGAGGTCAGGGATGAAAAAAGCAGTTTTTGGTATCATTTCAATATTTTTATTAGTTGTTTTTGTTTTCCCCCAGGCGTACAGAGGAAGAGCCAGAGTCGTGGGATATGTTTACGACCAAGAAGGAAATCCTATAGAAGGAGTGACTGTTAAATTGTATTCTCTGCGTGCTGAAGAAGGATTTGAATTAAAAACAGATGAAAATGGAAAATGGGTAGCCATGGGGATCAGAGGTGGCAGTTGGACTGTAGATTTCCAAAAAGTCGGATACATGCCCAAAGGAATAACCATGGAAGTGGAGTCTTTTGGTAAAAATCCTGACATTGAAATCACTCTAGAAAAAGCGGAAGGCATCATGATCACCGACGAGCTGAAGGAAAAGCTTGCAGCCGGCAATAAACTTTTTGATGAGGGAAATTATCAGCAGGCCGTACAAGCTTATCAAAAACTGCTGGAAGAGAATCCTGAGGTGTATGTTGTCAATCTGAATATAGGAAACTGCTATTTTCAAATGGAACAATACGACAAATCCATAAAGTATTACAAAAAAGTCTTATGTGAAGAACCTGAAAATACTGATGCCATGCTTCTTATTGGAAAAGCATACGAAAATAAAGGGGAAGATGATAAGGCGCTGGAATGGTATCGAAAAATAAAATTTGAAGATATAGACGATCCTGTTGTGCTCTACAATATAGGAACTCGGCTTTACAATCTGGCTAACTATGAAGAAGCTTTGAAGTATTATCAGCGGTCGGTTGAAATAAAAGAAGATTTTCTGGATGGTCTTTATCAATTAGGGCTGACCTATTTGACGTTGGGAAAAAATGAAGAAGCCATAGTTCAGTTTGAGGAATACTTGGAGTTAGATCCTGATTCAGAAAGAGCAGAACAGGTGAAAGGTTTTCTGAATTACCTGAGAAGATAATAATGGGAAAGATATGAATTATTTAAAAATATCAGGGATTTTTCTCCTGATCGGGGTGGTCAGCTGCACCATAACCAGCCGAATCAACCTGGATCCTGAAAGTGAGGATTTCTATGAAGAAGCGCGTTTAATCATGAGTGGAGAAGAGAAAAAGATATTCAATCATCTTCCTGATAAAGAATCCAGACAGGAATTTATAGAGGATTTTTGGGAGAAAAGGGACCCCACTCCAGATACAGAGCGGAACGAGTTTAAAGAAGAGTTTTACGAGAGGGTGGAATACGCCAATGATCGGTTTAAAGAAGGGATACCCGGGTGGAAGACAGACAGGGGAAGGATCTATATTCATTTTGGATTTCCAGACAGGATCGAACAGGAACCCATGATGAACCATCCGGAGATCAAAGGTTATCTTCTCTGGGTTTACTACAGATTCAATTTTGCCGTGGAGTTTATAGATAAAAGAGGGGATAACTCTTACCGGCTCAATCCTTATTCCGGGATATACGGAAATCTATTTGATGCCATGGAAAGAGCCAAATTTGGAATCGCTTACAGCAATGATATTGGAACCCAATACATAGATTTCAAGCTCGACTATGACCGCAATAAGAATGAATTGGACATATCCATTCCTGTCAAAGGCCTTGCTTTTGTGGAACAGGAAGGACGGTTAAAAGCTGAATTTGAATTTCAGTTTTTTGTTTATGCAGACGAAAAGGGTGCTGAGAAAAAAACTTTTACTGAAGAAAGACAGGTGGAATCTACAGAAAAAGAACTGCTTGATATGGAAGAAATCCATTTCACTTTTTCTTTTGATTTAAAACCAGGAAAGTATTTTTTTGACGTGCTCATCATAGGAAAACCGGATATCGGAAGAACCAGAAAAATATTTAATATTAAGATATAGAAAAACGGAAATCTAACTCTTATGTGAAAGGGCCTTAAACTAAGGCCTTTTAAAAAAGGTGTTGAAATGAAGAAAAAAATATTGGCGTTTCTACTCGGTCTTCTTTTTTTCTATCCTTTAATCACTTCAGCGGGTCAACTAAAGAGAGAGGATCTGCCAGCAAAATACAGAGAATTTTTAGATTTGACCCAGTACATTATGCTGGATGAAGAAAGAGAAGTCTTTATGCAGCTCACCAATGATAGGGAAAGAGATATTTTTATTGAGTCTTTCTGGAAACAGCGGGATCCCACTCCCGGGACAAAGAAAAATGAATACAAAGAAGAGCATATAAGGCGTTTTCAGTATGCCAATGAGTTTCTGGGCCGCGATACTTCCAGGGATGGATGGAGAACAGACAAGGGATTGATCTATATTATTCTGGGGGAACCCGCCAGCAAAGAATATTTTGAGGGAAGCATAGAACTTTATCCGGTTGAAGTCTGGTATTACTACGGAGGAGAAGGCACTGGGCTTCCTCCCCATTTTGCCGTGGTTTTTTATAAAAGGGGCGGATTTGGAGAATACAGGCTCTATGACCCGGTGGCTGACGGACCCACCAATCTTCTGGTCGGCGGAAGGGAAATGGATTTTACTGATTATAAGGCAGCCTATGAGAAAATAAGAGAGCTGGCTCCGACTTTATCCTTAGTGGTCCTCTCTATCGTTCCCGGTGATATTCCCTATAATTTTCAGCCCAGCCCTGAGAACAATATCATTATGTCTGAAATTTTTGAATCCCCCAAAAAAAAGGTCAATCCCACATACGCAACCAATTTTTTAGATTATAAAGGCTTGGTGAGCACGGAGTACATGACTAATTATATTGAGAGTGTCACAGATGTTTCGTTGATCCGGGATCCTCGGATGGGATTGAATTTTGTTCATTTTTCCATAGTGCCGCAGAGTCTTTCTGTTGATTATTATGAACCCAATGACCAGTATTTTTGTAATTTTGAGTTGAATGTGAGTTTAAGAAAAGGGGAGGAGGTTATTTTCCAGTACACCAAAAATTATCCTTATTATTTCCCTCCTGAAGATATAGAAAAAGTGAAAAGCAATGGAATCTCCATTGAAGATACATTCCCTATTACCGAAGGGACCTATGAGCTCACAGCCCTTCTTAAAAATTCTGTGGGAAAAGAATTTACTCTATTGGAAAAGAATATAAATGCCCAAGAAGATTCCGGCTCTCCTCAGATCATAGGGCCGTTTGTGGGGTATGAGTTTCAGGAATATGAGAGAGATATCCATCTCCCCTATAAAGTTTTAAATGAAAAGCTGGTGCTGGACCCATCAAGGAGCTATTCTTCTTCAGATGATGTGGCATTCCTTTTCGTTGTTTCCAATATAGGGAGAGCTCTTTGGGAAAATGGAAAAGTAGAGATGCTGGTTAATGGATTGAAACAGAACAATCCTGTCAAAAAATCCTACTCTATAATACTCAAAGGTTATCCGTTCAGAGAAAGTATAGGAATCACTCATTTTGTGTCTGCTGAAGAACTGACACCTGACTATTATGAAACAGAAATAAATCTTTTGGACAGTGGTGGGAATGTCATAGACAGCAAGTCCATAGAGTTTGTGGTTTCACCTAATTCTTCCATGGGCCATCCTATTTCACTGTCAAAGGGATTTCCTCTTTCCAATAGTTTCTTGTATTTTTATATGCTGGCTTCCCAAAACAGAAAACTGGGGAATACTGAGAAAGCAGAGTCTTATTACTCCAAAGCCTATGAAATGAATCCGGATTTTAAGAATGGTCTTCTCGAATACGCCAGTTTTTTAGTGGAGGTGGAGCAGTACAGTCGTGCTTTGGAAATGGTCGAGAAATTCAAAGAGGTTGAAAATTTTAGGTTTCAGTATTATTTGCTCAGGGGAAAAGCTCTCATGGGTTTGGAGAATTATAGAGAGGCCATAGAGAGTCTGCTGGAAGGCAATAAAATATATGACAGTGACACCAGTCTGCTCAATTCATTAGGCTTTTGTTACTATAAAACCAACCAAAACAAAAAAGCTTTGGATGTGCTCAAAGCCTCGCTCAAACTGAATTCTAAGCAGGAGAGGGTCAAGAATCTGATTGATGAGATAGAGAACAAGAACGAATAAAATTCAGATGTGACTTGTGCTCCCTAAAATTATTAGGGGAGAAGGGCATGGGATTCGTCACCCGTTCGATTCCCCGGCGAGGAATCTCTCTCCCGGTTCGGGCTTCGCTCTCCTCTAAAGAGGAACCGTGCCCGCTCCGCCCTCACAGGGGATTCCTCATCCCATGCCCTTCTCCCCTGCCGCAATCTTTTCCTCTGAATTTCCAAGGGATGAATTTTATAATAAACTTTTGACTTTATTAATGATATGATGTTTTTTTATTCAGTAAAATAAGGTCATAGAAAAGGAGTTTTTATTGGCGCTGCAGGCTGTTGATTGGGCGTTCATAATCGGCTTTTTTGTTGTCTCTCTTCTGATCGGTCTGGCGGTTTCCAAAAAAGCAGGAAAAAGCTCCACTGAATTTTTTCTTTCAGGAAGAAATATGCCGTGGTGGCTTCTGGGAGTTTCCATGGTGGCCACCACTTTTTCCAGCGACACTCCCAACTTGGTCACAGATATTGTCCGGCAGAACGGAGTGGCGGGCAACTGGGTCTGGTGGGCTTTTCTCCTCACCGGGATGCTGACTGTTTTTGTGTACGCCAAACTGTGGAGGCGGTCCAGAGTCCTGACCGATCTTGAATTTTATGAGCTTCGCTACAGCGGCAAAGCAGCGGCTTTTCTCAGAGGATTTAGAGCTCTTTATTTAGGAGTTTTTTTCAACGTGCTTATTATGGCCACTGTGTCCTTAGCCATCATTAAAATCGGGGGAGTGATGCTCAAACTCAGTCCTGTCCAAACCCTGCTCATCGCCTCAGTGGTGACTGTACTGTACAGCGCGTTGGGTGGTTTGAGAGGAGTTTTGATCACCGACTTTTTCCAGTTTACTATAGCCATGATCGGTGCTGTAGGAGCGGCCGTCGTGGCAGTCAGACTCCCTCAAGTCGGAGGTCTTCACAATCTTCTCACCAATCAGGACATTGTATCCAAATTGAGCCTGCTTCCTGATTTCAACAATTGGGATGCTCTCATTCCTTTATTTGTTCTTCCTTTGGCTGTTCAGTGGTGGAGCGTATGGTATCCCGGGGCTGAACCAGGAGGAGGAGGCTATATTGTCCAGCGCATGCTGTCAGCTAAATCAGAACGTCATGCGGTGGGCGCCACTTTGCTTTTTAATGTCACCCATTACGCTCTCAGGCCCTGGCCTTGGATCATGGTGGCCTTATGTTCTTTGGTGGTTTTTCCTGATCTAGAATCTCTGAGGGCTGCTTTTCCCAATGTGGCTTCCAATGTGATCCGGCATGATATGGCTTATCCAGCCATGCTGACCTTTCTGCCCACCGGGCTTTTAGGACTGGTGGTGGCTTCCTTGATTGCGGCTTTTATGTCCACCATTTCCACTCACCTAAACTGGGGATCTTCCTATGTGGTCAATGATTTTTATAAACGCTTTATCAATCCTCAGGCGGATGAAAAAAAACAGGTGTTCGCAGGTCGAATTTCTACGGTTGGCTTGATGATTTTGACCGGGATGCTGGCGCTTCTTTTGAGCAATGCATTGCAGGCCTTCCAGATTTTACTCCAAGTGGGCGCTGGAACAGGACTTTTATTCATCCTTCGATGGTTTTGGTGGCGGATCAATCCTTACAGTGAATTAACCGCTATGGGGGTTTCTTTTTTGGTGGCGGTTTATCTTTCGATGATACATCCTCATACGGGTCTGCCTTCCATATCTACTCATCTCCAGTTATTATTAGGAGTGGGAATCACCACTGTGGGCTGGATCAGCGTGACTCTTCTGACCTCCCCATCTGATAAAAAAACCCTTCGCTCGTTTTACCGGATGGTGAAACCAGGAGGTCCGGGTTGGAGAAAAGTGGTGGAAAATGCCAGGAAAGATGAGGAACCTGTGGAGTCCGAGGAGGAGAGCTGGGATGTGCCCCAGGGCATTCTCTGCATGGTGCTGGGGTGTTTTGGAGTGTACAGCGCTCTTTTTGCAGTGGGCTACTGGATCTACGGAAAAAATGTCCTGGCTTCTCTCTTGAGTATGAGTGCCGTGGTTTCTGGTTTTTTCCTTATGAAAATGTGGAAAAAGCTCAAAATGTTAAGTTAGCTTATTATTATTGCCAAGATAATAATTATTACTTTTGTTTATATAAAAATCTGAGGGCATGGCTGAAGCGACTTTGATGATTTAGCCTTCCAATTCGTGAATGTTATCCTGGGATATTTACAAGCCGTGACTTCGTTATGGGAGAAGGGCATGGGATAAGGAATCCCCTGTGAGGGCGGAGCGGGCATGGTTCCTCTTTAGAGGAGAGCGAAGCCCGAACCGGGAGAGAGATTCCACGCTGGGGAATCGAACGGGTGACGAATCCCTTGCCCTTTCCCTCCTAAGAACGTTAGGGAGCGCAAGCCATTCTCTCAGATTTTTTATTTTGTTTTTATTTATTATCTTGGTTTTGGGGTTCATCCTTTTGGAGGTAGAGCATGTCCACATTCTGGGAGAAATCTCCGATCAAATGTTTGCAGAAGTAATCGGCTCTGAGCCAGAACCAGTAGTCGCTCATATCCCCGTAACCGTGTCTTTGACCGGGAAAGATGAAGAAGTCGAATCGTTTGTTAGCTTTGATCAGAGCGTGAGCCAGGGTGATGGTGTTGGCAGGGTGGACATTGTTGTCAATATCTCCCGTGGTTATAAGAAGATGTCCTTTAAGATTTTCAGCGATTTCTGAATTTTTGTCTATATCGTATTCAAAGGTCACTTCTCCCTCTTCATTTTTCACCTCTTTCACTCCATGGTGTTTTTCACTCCACCACCGGTTATAAATATTATTTTCATGGTTACCGGAAGAAGAAACAGCCGCTTTGAAAAAGTCCGGATAAACCAGCATGGCTGCCGTAGACATAAAGCCTCCTCCTGAATGTCCGTAGATCCCGACTTTGTCTATATCAATATAAGGATGCCGGGCAGCAAGCTGTTCAATGGCAAACTTTTTATCAGCCAATCCATAGTCCCGCAGATTTCCATAACCGTAATTGTGGTACCATTTGGACCGGCCCGGATGTCCTCCCCGGTTTCCCACACAGATCACCACGAATCCAAATTGAGCCAGGCTCATGTTTCCCCTGCCTGTTGAGAATGATTTGGGCACAGATTCAGTCTGGGGACCTGGATAAACATAGGCGATGATAGGGTATTTTTTGGTTTCATCAAAATCAAATGGTTTGTACATCACGCCGTAAAGGTCAGTGATGCTGTCCGCAGCTTTGACCTTAAAGGTTTCAGGAAATTGATAACCTGCTTCCTTAAGAAGAGAAAGGTCAGCGGCCTCAACGTCCATGAGCTTGTTTCCTTTGTTGTCCAAAACAGCGGATTGAGGTGTGGTGTCCACTCTTGAGTAATTGTCCACAAAGAATCGGTTTGAATCGCACATCCTGGAATAGTGGTTGAAGTTTCCTGGATTCAGAAGTTCCAATCCAGTGCCGTCAAAATTAACCCGGTAGAGATGAGTGTAGTAAGGATCTTCTCCTTTTTCCCTTGCATTGGCCGTGAAGTAAAGCACTCTGTTCTTCTCGTCTATACCTTCAATGCTGTCACAGTGATAAGGACCGGAAGTAATTTGGTTTTTCAGATTGCCTTTCCCATCATAAAGATAGAAATGAGCCCAGCCAGTTCTCTCTGACCAGTGGATGAGCTCTTCCCCGTTGTTGATTAATCCCAAATTCCTGGTTTCGACATAGGTGTTGAGCCGCTCTTCGATAAGCACTTGGACTTCTCCAGTGGCAGCGTCAGCCACACAGATGTCTATTTTATGAAGGTCGCGGCTGGTTCGGGTGAAGTATAATTTATCCGATGTTTCAGCCAACCATAAAGCAGGCCTGTTTTTATCATCTCTGTTTTTTTCTTTTCTGGGGGCTGTGAGTATTGACACGGATTGGTCTTCAAATCGGTCATCTTGGACCTGGATTTTCTCTGTTTTTTTGAGATCGAATATCAGCACATCATACTGAGGAGCCTCTTCTTCACCGGGCATGTGGTATTTATAGGTCTCCAAAGTGGGTCGGGGTCTGGCGATGGAATTGATCACCCACAGGTCTTTGACCTCGCGGTTGTCGGTACGGATCATGGCTAACTTTTTTGAATCTCGAGACCATGTGATTCTGACCGGTTTGCGCTTGTCTTTGTTTTTTTCTTTCTCCACATTGGTTTCACCTCGTTCTCCCCGGGCATAGCTGTAATCTTCTTCTCCATCCTCTGTCAGTTGGTGCTCTTCAATGTCTTTGGCTTTTTTGTCTTCGAGGTATTTTTCATAGTTTTCTTTGTCCATCCAATAGAGATTGTGATGCCGGGCAAACACGATTTTTTCTCCGTCCGGAGAAATATTAGCCCAGTCCGGTTTCTCAGGAGGTTCTTCATATTCTTCAAGCAGGGTCAGTTTTCCGGTTGAAAGGTCATATTCAAAGTAAAACATTTTTTTCTTTGGTTTTTCTTCTTTTTCTTCCTCTTTTTCCTGCTGCTGCATTTTTTCTTTTTCCATCTCCTGGTCTTTTTCTTTCTCTTCTTCTTCTTGGGAACTTTGGACTTCAAAACGAATGGCGCTGTCTTTTTTTACGAATTCGATTTCTTTAATGGGAAGATGTTTGGCGTCATAAGGATCCTTGGTGATTTCTGTGAGCATGGCAGCCATTTTCACATTGTCAAAAAGGAACTTTTTGGTTTTTTTCTCAGGGTCAGCGATATAAAAGGATTTTCCTTCACTTGTCTCAAAGGTGTACCAGAATCGGTCGCTGTGTTTCAGCCAGTGGGGATCCACAGATGTATTGAACACCATTTTTTTGAGTTTGGCTGGTGAGAATCTGGCTGCCAGTTCATAATTGGCTTTTTTAATGACTTTATTTTCATTAGAAAAGGCGGATGAAGAAAAAGGGACCAAGAGTGAAATAATAAAAAATAAACAGACTGCTTTTCTTTTCAATTTTTTCCTCCGTAATAAAAAATGATTTGAATAAGGGACTGCATTTTTAATGTCTCATGAAAAAAGAATTATACTGGTTGTGAATCGTGATGTAAATTTTTATTCCGGAGACGTAAGCATTTCCGAAACCGTGATAGAGTTTATTTGATATATAAGGGGAAGGGCAAGGGATTCATCACCCGCTCGATTCCCCAGCGTGGAATCTCTCTCCCGGTTCGGGCTTCGCTCTCCTCTAAAGAGGAACCATGCCCGCTCCGCCCTCACAGGGGATTCCTCATCCCTTGCCCTCTCCCCTTAATAAACATTATATATCACCTGTATCACGGTTTTGGAAATGCTTCCTTGGGAATAAAGATATTTACTGTTATCTTGAATTATGGTATAAAATTTGAGAAATAATTTTGGAAGGGAAAAAAATGGAACAAAAGCAAGAAAGAAACTGGGGAATGTTCTGCCACCTGGCAGCACTAGCCGGATTTGTGATTCCTTTTGGCAATGTTATCGGCCCATTGATAATCTGGCTTATCAAAAAGGACGAATCTGAATTTGTCGATGACCAGGGTAAAGAGAGTCTGAATTTCCAAATATCCATCACTATCTACGCCATTATCGCGGCTTTGCTCATACTGGTGGTCATCGGGATTTTTCTGTTGATAGGAATCGGTATTTTGACCATTGTGTTTGTGATTGTGGCTGCGGTCAAAGCCAACAGCGGCGAGAAATACCGCTATCCCCTTGCTATAAGATTCATCTCCTGAACCTGTTACATCTTTAACGAGCCCAAGCTATATCTGAAGTTCATATCGGCTTGCCGCAAAATTAGCGATTAAAATAAAAAACATAAACAGGAAAAATTTTCAAGACATTGTTCTTGAAAAAATTTGCACAGCGCTGAAAATTAAATAATAATAAAAACATCGCCATTTTTTTATGAATAGGGCAGGATAATAAACATAAAATGGTTCTCTGTATAAAAATAATGGGTTATCCTATAATGAAAATGCTGTGATGGAAGAAAACACTGGATTGATCAAGAATAAAACTGGTTTCATCATAGTCATTGCCATGTGGATTATAGCGGCATGGCTGCTTTTTCCTCTTTTAGGCATTGGGTCATTGGATTTGGAAAATGCCAAAAGATATATATTCCGTTCTGCTGGTGGGACTGCCATTTTGATTATCCTTTTTGGGAAAACTTTGTTTGACCTTTTCTTTTTAAAGGCAGAGTCAGTGAAGCAGTCAGTGTTTAGTGTGATTTTTTTGACTTTGTATTTGTTTGCCATTGCTGGTGTTCTTTTTTATATCGTGAGTCGGATGATCATGGTTTATGTTAAAACTCAAGCCAGCGAATCCTTGATATTTTAGCTTTCCCTTATCTTTTTTTATGGAATATTTGTTCCCCTGGTTTGTATATTGTGGTAGAAGGATGAATAAAGAGCGGGTCAAATCAGACACAAGGAGATGAGAATGTCAGTCAAGAATTATTCAAAAGTTTTGATTTTAGGAATGTTGGTTTTGAGTTTGATCTCGCTGATGTTTCTTCAGGCTAATGGAGTGACCGGGATCAAAGGAAAAGTCACAGATACCCAGGGCAGCACTATCCCCGGAGTGATGGTGAAGATCGTGGAGCAGCAAACTGGAAAAGAATACAACACCACCACAGATGTCAATGGATCTTTTTATTTTAAAAACATCGTTCCGGGGACTTATGACCTGTATGCAGGGATCCCTGGATTTACCCCTTATGAGAAAAAGGGGATCGCGGTCTCCTCTGAGAAAACAGTGGAAATCAATATTCAGCTTAAAATGGATTCGTTGATGTTGAAGGATTCTGAAAAAGGCTTAGGAGGAGTGGTGGGAGGTGTTGTGGGCGGAGTTGTGGCTGAGAGAGCTCCTCTATCTAGCCCTAGAACAGCTCAATTTCCTGCCGGTGTTTACACTCCCTATAATACGGAAGAGTATTCCCGGATCTATGAAAACCGGTTTTTTAACACCCTCCACAATCCTCTATCCACTTTTTCCATTGATGTGGATACCGCTTCTTATGCCAATGTGAGGCGTTTTATCCGGAGCAATCAATTTCCTTTAAAAGATGCCGTGCGTATTGAAGAGATGATCAATTATTTTGACTATGATTACCCGCTTCCAAACAAGAACAGACCCTTTTCAATCACAGCAGAAATGTCCTCCTGCCCCTGGAGTGAAAACCACAGGCTGATCCATATCGGGCTTCAGGGACGTGAGCTTACAGCTGAGGAGCAGGCTCCCAGCAATCTGGTTTTTCTTTTGGACGTGAGCGGTTCCATGAGGACTCCCAACAAGCTTCCTTTACTCCAGACCGCTTTTAAACTGCTGGTTAAAGAGTTAGACCAAAAAGATAATGTTTCCATTGTGGTTTATGCTGGAGCTGCGGGTGTGGTCCTTCCTTCGACTTCCGCTTCCAATAAGGCAGAGATCATTGAAGCTGTGGACCGGCTTCGAGCCGGAGGTTCCACAGCCGGAGGCGAGGGCATCAAGCTGGCTTACAAGACTACCATGGAAAATTTTATTCCAAACGGAAACAACCGGGTGATCCTGGCCACGGACGGTGATTTCAATGTGGGCGTGAGCAGCACTTCAGAGCTGGTGCGGATGATCGAAGAGTACAGGGAAAAAGGTGTTTTTCTCACTGTGCTGGGGTTTGGCATGGGAAATTATAAGGACAACCGGATGGAACAGCTGGCAGATAAAGGAAACGGAAATTACTTTTATATTGACAACATTTTGGAAGCCAAAAAAGTTTTTGTGTCTGACTTGACAGGAACTCTGTTCACCATTGCTAAAGATGTGAAGATTCAGATCGAGTTCAATCCTGCTAAAGTCAAAGCGTACCGGCTGATCGGATATGAGAACAGAATTCTGGATAAGGAGGACTTTGCCGATGACACCAAGGATGCAGGGGAGCTGGGTTCAGGCCATTCTGTGACCGCTCTTTATGAAGTGATTCTTTATGGCTCAGATGAAGAAGTGGCTGAGATCGGGGACCTCAAGTATCAGGATGTAAAAATCAACCCCAAAGCCTTTAAGAGTCCGGAGGTCATGACCGTAAAATTGAGATATAAAGAACCGGATGGAGATAAAAGTAAACTCATCCAAGTGCCGATTATAGATGAGGATATTCCCTTGGACAGAGCTTCTGATGATTTCAAATTTTCTGCAGCCGTGGCTGAATTCGGCATGCTTCTCAGGGATTCTGAGTTCAAGGGTAGTACTGATTTTGAAAGCATCTTAAAACTGGCTCAGGAAGGAAGAGGCAAAGACACCCACGGTTATCGGGCTGAGTTCATCAAACTGGTCGAGATGTGCCAGATCCTCCACCAAACCAAAAACCAGTAAATACAGTACCGTCATACCCGTTTACCTAATTTCTGGAATGAATGACTGACGCGGTTTAAGGAATCTCGCTCCCCCGTTATTCGGGAAACTCCCTTTTTATTTCTCCCAAAAGGAAGGGGGTATGGCAAGCACTGGAATAGAGGAGTAGCTGATGACCTTTTCAGTTGTGCTTCCCAAAAAGAACCGTTCCCATTTGCTGTGGACATAGGTGGACATCACAATCATGTCTGCTTTTTTCTCATCCGCGTAATCCGTAATCCCCAGGGCTGCATTAACAGAATGAGTCACGTCTTCATACACATTGATGTCTTCTTTCTCTCTTTTTTTTCTTTGTCTGAGCTTTTTTTTGACACTGTCGAACATTTCATCCAGGACCCGGGGCGGAAATTTATAGTCATGCAGCTCAAGAACATGGAGAAGGAACAGATGGGAATCAAAGTTTTTAGCCAGTTTCCAGGCATAATCTCTTTCTTTCTCTTCCATTTCCGAGAAATCTGTGGGAACGACAATTTTTGTAAAACGGGGCTTGCCCTGATCTTTTTTGGTCAGCAGCAGAGGTACGGAAGAATTCCGGAGGACCTGATTGGCCACACTTCCAATAAAAAGTTTTTCAATAGCGGATAATCCTCTTTTTCCCAGAACGATCAGGTCTGCTTTTTCTTCTTCTGCTGTCTCAACGATTTTCTTGGCTGCGTTGCCTTCTTTAATGAGAGTCTTAAAGGTCATGTTTTGGGATTTTCCGATTTTTTCCATTTGCTTCTTTCTTTTGTCCTTGACTACTGATACCCTTTCAGCGATCTCACCTTTGATCACATCTGCCGCCTCATAAAGGGCAGGGGAAACATCCGGAACCACATGAAGCGCAGTGATTTTGGCTTTAAAAGCTCTGGCAAAGGCATCCGCATAAAGAAGCGCATCCTGGGCTTCATCAGAAAAATCAGTGGGCCAAAGAATTTTTTTAATGAATTCTGCCATTTTACCTCCTTCTATCATCCTGAATTATTTGTAATATACAGCGATGTATTTATTATCATTTTCTTTTCATTGATATGCAAGATTTTTTCAACATGATTTTTGAATCTTTCT
>JAWLEN010000122.1:0-6797 GCA_041686095.1 Candidatus Aminicenantota bacterium | reverse complement strand
GATGCTTTTAATTAGAAACAAAGGAATTCAGGTTTGGTTTAAATGAGGTTGACGATTTTTTCAAGCCATTCTCTATCAATCTCTGAAAAGGCATTAAATTTCCGGCTGTCAACATCTAATACTCCATACACGGATCCATCTCTTTTTTTTAAAGGGACCACGATTTCAGAATTGGATCTGCTGTCGCAAGCGACATGGCCCGGAAATTTATGGACATCCGGGACAACAACTGTCTTTTCTTTTTGGATTCCTGACCAGCAGACTCCTTTTTTTTCTGAAAGTTCCTGACAGGCCAGAGGTCCTTGGTAGGGACCGACAATCAGACTCCCTTTTTTAAGAAGATAAAATCCAGTCCAGAAAAAATGGGGCATTTTATTATGAAGAAGTGCTGTGACCGTAGACATTCTGGCTGTTTCATCATCGGTTTTTTTCAGAAGTTCTCTGAGCTGGACGTATATCCTTTGGTATCTTTGGATCAATTTATTGTTCATAAAAATGTCCCGTGTAAAGGGCGGGCTGTTTGTCAGCAAAAGGGGGGTTGATGATGGGAACCAAAAAGGTGGGGGCTCTTTCCAGCCCGCTCAAAAAGAGCCAATAGTATTATAGCAAAAGAATTTCAATTGTAAAGGAAAAAAATGAAATTTTTTTTATTTTTTTTAAATATTTGCAGTATCAGGGGAATTTTATCAAATCTTTCCTTGACATGAACAAAATTTTCCTATAAAAAAGTTATGAAACATAAAGGAGGCTCAAAAGCAGCAGGGAACATGTAGAGAATGTTATGGGACCTATTTAAAAAAGTAGGAGAAACAAAGCATTTTAGCCATCAAATTAACATGGGAGGTCAAATAAATGGCATACGAATTCACCAATTCAAAAGGGACTAAGTATTATCTGCATTTCAAGGATGTGAATTTAAAAGGGGGTCGGACTCAGAGGATATATTTTTTTGCAAGAGATATAAGAAGCGGATCATTGGATGAAGTCCCGGCTGGTTATAAAGTTATTGAGACAGAAAGAACAGGAATGCCCATACTGAAGAAGAAATAAGACCATAAAACCGCAAAAAGCAGCTTTTTTCAAAAAAGCTGCTTTTTGCGCGAAAACGCTCCATTCGACTTACTCTGGTTTTTCTTTCTAAGGTTTAAGCTCTTCTATAATTAAGGGCTGGATTTTGGTTTCGCCGCCGAATTGAGTTTTGAACTTCGTTGGCGGGCCAAAAATTAGATCCTATCACCACAGCATATTCAATATAAGTGTTCAACTGTCCTGAAAAAAGGACAATATTTTTAATCTTTTAAGGGGAAAAATGTTGGCATGATTTTTGCTTGTTATATTGGTGAAAGGAGGCATCATGAGAAAACTTCTAAATTACATAATTATTTTCGTCCTTTTCATTCCTTATTCGTTCGGGGCTGAGAATTCTGATTATTATGAGGAGGGTTATGCCCGAATGAGCTATGTTCAAGGAGATGTGTTCATACAGAGGGCAGAAGACCTTGGGTATGAAGAGGGAGTGGTGAATCTTGCTCTTATCCAGGGAGATAAAATTGGTACGAGAGAAGGCCGGACAGAGATTCATATAGGTGAAGGGAATTATATTAGGATAGACAGAGATACCCAAATTGAGCTGGTTAGAATGCCAGATAGATCAGAAGATGTCACAGGCATTCATCTTTTATCAGGAAATATTTTTCTAAGAGTAAATTTCCTGAGTGATGAAAAATTTATGGAAGTACACACTCCTGACACATCATTGTATATCTTGGAAGAAGGACTTTATTATTTAACAATTAAACAAGGCAAACAGACAGAGATAAGAATTTTTGAAGGAGGAGCTGAGGCAGCTGGAGAGGAAGGATCTTTGTTATTAGGGGATGAGGAAAAATTAATTGTTTCAAATGGCCGTTTTATCACCAATGCCACTAGATTTTATCCCAGTATGAACACCGGTTTTGCTGAATGGAACAGCTCCAGAGATGCTTTCCACAACAGATATGCAGAGGGGACAAGATATCTTCCTTCTGAATTGAATGAATATGAAGCAGAACTGGATTACTATGGCCAGTGGCGCTACCACAACAGTCATGGATATGTTTGGATTCCCTCTGGAATCTCAATTTCATGGAGACCTTATTATCACGGCAGATGGGTATGGTACCCCATCATAGGATGGACCTGGGTTTCCTATGAACCCTGGGGTTGGTGTGTGTCGCATTATGGAAGATGGCATTGGAGTGTTCGCTTAGGTTGGTACTGGATTCCCACGAGTAGATGGGGACCTGCCTGGGTTCACTGGTACCACGGCCCCAGTTATATAGGTTGGAGCCCTTTAAGCTATTACGGTTATCCGGGTGTGGTGATCAACAATCATTACTATGGAAATTATTATCATAATTATTATCCTTCAGGATCAAGCGCTCTCACTGTTGTCCGAAAAGACCAGCTTCAGGCAAGAAACGTGTCCAAGGTTGCTCTGAGTAAATCGAGTGTATCAAAGCTGAGTCAAATATCAATGAGTTCAAAGCAGCCGACAATAAGACCGGTTATTAATAAGGCAGGTCTTCGTACCTCTGAAGCCGCACAATTATTCTCTAAAACCAATAACCGCCCGGTCACCAAATCCTATTCAGCAACTCATGCCATTAAAACTTCTCCTCGTTCCAAAACAAGAAGCTCTTTGACTAGAGAAAAAATCTCCAACACGAGGAGATCATCAAATATTAAGACCTATCCGTCGAGAGAAACAAGAAATGTTGCTAGATCCAGCAGTCATTCACGCTCTATGAACAGTTCTTCAAGTATTCGACGTCCCAAGACATCAACTTCCATTAATTCGCGCTCATCTAGACAGAGCTCTCAAATCAGACGCTATCCATCCAGGACTTCTTCATCAAAATCTAAAGCAAATTCTTTTTCCAATGTCAGATCTACAAAAGCAAGGTCCTCAATTCAATCCAGAACCAGAAATACCTCCTCTTCCTCCCTGAGGTCATCCATAAGAAACAGGTCTGTCCCCCGAGCTTCAACCTCTATAAAAAGCAGATCTGTTCCCAGAGTGTCCAACCGGGCCAATAGCCGCAGTATTAATAGCTCCACAAGAAAACCGACTTCCAGCAGCCGGATAAGATCTTCATCTCCATCCAGGATAAGGTCTTCCTCTTCATCTAGGATAACATCTAGGATAAGCTCTAGTTCTAGGCCTAAAGCAGGAAGTTCATCCAGGACAATCCGTTCATCGTCGAGCCGGGCAAGGAGTTCTTCGAGTGTGAAGTCAACAAGAACAACCCGAACCAAATCTTCCTCAAGAAGCAGCTCAACAAAAAGGGTAAAAAAGAAATGACATAGAACCCAGCCTTAGCAGGTAATTTTATTTTATGCTTTACTTTTTCCTTTTTGAATGATATATAATATCCTATCTTTAATAACGAGTTATACTATTGACAATCGAGATTTTTTTCTCTATGTAGAACCTATGATTTTAAAAGTTTGGAGGTATGAGTTATGGCGATCGAAAAAACAAAATTGAATAGGATATCCTGGTTGCTCTTCGCTGCCTTCTTGGTTTGCGCGATAGTGATTGGAGGCACAGTGGCGTGCGGCACGGCAGAAAAGGGTACTTCCTCTCAAGAAGCAGATGAAGGAGGAATCATTGAATTTGAAGGAACTGTCAAAGCGGCAGTGGGAAAATATATCTTTGTTCCTGAAGCAGGAGGATTTGACATTGTGGTTCAAGGCAGCCTCGAAACTGAAGACACAGATGATTTGGAAGGCAAACAAGTAAGAGGAGAAGGAAAAGTTGATGAAGAGAATCCATCTGTCCTCATTGCCGACACACTTGAAACTAAAGACGAAAGCGGAAACTGGCGCAATATTTTTACCAGAACCGAAGAGGTCCTTTTAGAGGATTATGTGGATTTAGACCAGAGAGAGGAGTTTTCTCCCATTGAAGGTCTTGCTTACGACAAAAAGGACTCCTGGGAAGGTAAAGATAAGGCAAAAATATACGGAGAGTTCTCAGATAGCGAAGAAGGACAGAAGATAATTGTCTTTGATCCTGAGGAGAATGAGGAATTAGGCAGTGTCATCGTTGATAATATAAGCGACTTTGCTTTGTTTTATATGAATAAGCTGGAGCTTTTTGAGAAATACTATTTTTGTGTTGAGATAAAAGATACAGTTGATTGGAGCATCAGACGGAGTACCAGAGAGATGTTTCATGCGGATATTGTCTTTGCTGGATTGTTTTAATTTTCATTAATTATTCTGGTATCAATCATATTTTATTTTATATTTTTTCCCTTTTTTAAAGTATTACCCTCAATTTTCGAAAGATCAGGATGTCTTTTGTGGAAGTCAAAAGCATCCTGTAAAGCTTTAGCTGCCCGTAAAAGATTCCCCTCATCAAACAGACTTCCCACCAAGGTGATGCTGGCAGGGTTTCCTTCGTCATCAAAACCGTTGGGGAGGGCCACAGCAGGATGACCGGTGAGGTTGGTAAGAAGAAGATTATCTCCAGAAGATGTGGGAGCGATATAAACATCTATTTTTTTCATTTTTTTGGCCATTTCATCCATCAAGATCCTTCTCAGTCTGTTTGCCTGGATGTATTCCACAGCTGGAATAAACCTGGCCTGTCTAAAGGAATTGGGCCAGGCCCATTTTGATTGGCGGACTAAGAGGTCATCTTTATCAGCTCTTGTAAGTTCATCAAAAGCAGCGGCGGCTTCAGCCATGAGTATAAATCTCATAGACTGTATGGGAAGCTTTGGAAGTTCGAACGGAATAAGCTCTATTCCCATTTTTTCCAAGGCTTGGAGAGAGGCTGAGTCATTTTTTTTATTTTTATAATCTCTCTTAAAATCGTCTTTCAAATACCCAATTTTTAGTTTTCTTATGTCTTTATCTGGATTCCAATTAAAAGGATAGTCTATAACACTTAGGTCTTTGCCGTCTGGACCGTGAATAGCATTGAATACCAGGGCGCAGTCTTCAGCCGTCCTGCAGAGAGGTCCGATCTTGTCCATACTCCAGCTCAAGGCCATGGCGCCGTGCCGACTGACGCGACCGTAAGTTGGTCTCAGTCCTGTCACGCCGCAGCGGGTGGAAGGGGATATTATAGACCCCAGGGTTTCTGTTCCAATAGAAAATCCGACCAGACCCGCAGCTGTGGCTGCTGCAGAGCCTGCAGAGGAACCGCTGGAACCCATCTCCACATTCCATGGATTTCGGGTTTTCCCATTAAACCATACATCGCCCATGGCCAGCGCTCCCATGGAAAGCTTGGCTACCAGTACAGCTCCGGATTGTTCTAATTTTTTTACCACGGTGGCATCTTCATCAAATATTTGATCCTTAAAGGGAGTGGCTCCCCAGGTAGTTTTGATTCCTTTGGTGGAGAGCAAATCTTTGGCTCCCCACGGAATTCCATGAAGGGGTCCTTTGTAGATGCCTGAAGAGATTTCTTGATCAGCTGTTTTAGCTTGCACGAGAGCCAATTCTTCTGTCAGAGTCACCACACATTTCAATAGAGGTCCATATTTTTTCAATCGCTCCAGATAGATCTTTGTCAGTTGGACGGAAGTTATTTTTTTTTGTTTTATTAGCTGGGATAAATCTGAAACAGGATAGAAAGCCAGTTGTTCCAAGTTTTCTGGGAGATGGATATCTTTATTATCAATGTGGACGAATTCATTTTCATTGATCAAAGGTTTATTTTGAGGTGTGATGGGATTAAAAATAAGAGGAAGGGGAATGTGGTTTTTTATTTTGGCTTTTCTTAAATCCAGATAAGAATCTTTATTTCTTTCCAGGGAATCTATCATCATCTTTCTTTCTTTGGAAGTGAATTCAATTCCAATGATCTTTTCAGATGCTTTAATATTTTTAGATGAGATTCCTTTGTCTTTTGTCAAAAAGAAAAAAATAACAGCTGCAGCCACAATAAAAATCACCGCCCATAACAGGATAAGATATTTTTTCATTTTCATGGCTCCTTGTTTACTTTTTTGTTTTTTTCCCGTTTTTTACTAAAGTATTTATAGGCTATTGATCCTCCCAGAACAGAAAGCACTAACCATATAAATTTCATTTGATTGTTTTCAAAATGGATGAATAGGTTTATAAGAAATCCTGCAGACACCAGAAATGCAGTGATCATAAGAGAAATAGTGACCGGCATAAACAATAAGGACAAACACCCGTTTTTTCCCTCTTCAGTATCTTTATAAATCTCTTTAAATTCTTCATCTTCTCCTGGTTTCCAGTAAGGAGAACCGCATTTTGGACAAACCTTTTTATCCTCAGGAAAGAGGAAGTCGCAGTAGGGACATTTTTTCATTTTCAGGCGCTATTCAACGCTTATATCACAGTGAAAAATTCATGTCAATTTTGACAGAACCTCTTTGTATCCGCTATTGTTTTTGCTTTTCTATTGAAGAAAAAAAGGTAAATAGAGTTCTCTGTGGGATTTTTCTGTTCAGGAAGCATTTCTCGTTTCGTGATATACGTGATGAGCATTGTTTATTAAGGGGAGAGGGCAAGGGATGAGGAATCCCCTGTGAGGGCGGAGCGGGCATGGTTCCTCTTTAGAGGAGAGCGAAGCCCGAACCGGGAGAGAGATTCATCGCTGGTGAATCGAGCGGGTGATGAATCCCTTGCCCTCTCCCCTTATATGTCAAATAAACTCTATCACGAATTGAGAAAAACTTGGAATATCTTCTTAGTTATTCTTTGATGGTTTGTAAGTAAACTTGCCTTCGCCTGGGGCCATCAAACTCACAGAAGAAAATTCCCTG
>JAWLEN010000121.1:0-6811 GCA_041686095.1 Candidatus Aminicenantota bacterium | reverse complement strand
GCTTTTTTCAAAGCCTTGGGGACCGGATGGAGAAAAGGAGTTACCTTTAAAGATGTGGAGGTTATAAACCAGCCTTCTGGAAAGCCGGAGCTTGTTCTCTACGGAAAATCAAAAGAAATGATAAAAAAATATCACATCAAAAATATACAGGTTTCACTTTCTCATGTGGGCGAATCTGCCCATTCTGTGGTCGTTCTAGAAAAATAAAATTAATAATGAGAACATCGCCATTTTTTTATGAATAGTTCAGGTTAGATGACGCCGTGTTTTTCACCCACTTTAACAAACGCTCGAATGGCTTTTTCTAAATGAGATTGGTCATGGGCGGCTGAAATCTGGACCCGGATTCTTGATTGTCCTTTGGGGACCACAGGATAAAAGAAGCCGATCACATAGATGCCTTCCTTTAAAAGGTCATTGGCCATATCCTGGGAAAGCTGAGCATCGTTTTTGAACTTTCCAAGCATGATGGGAACAATGGGATGAATCCCTGGTTTGATGTCAAATCCGGCTTCGGTCATTTTTTCCCTGAAATACTGAGTGTTTTTCTCTAATTTATCTCTGAGTTCTGTGGTTTCTGTCAAAAGATCGAGTACGGCAATCGAGGCTCCGGTCACCACAGGTGACAGGGTATTGCTGAATAAATAGGGTCTGGAGCGCTGCCTGTAAAGCTCGATGATTTCTTTCCGTCCTGAGATGAATCCTCCGGAGGCTCCTCCCAGAGCCTTTCCTAAGGTGGAAGTGATGAGATCCACTCTTTCCTCTGCTCCTCTGTATTCTGGAGTTCCTCTTCCTGTTTTCCCGATGAATCCAGTAGCATGAGAATCATCCACCATCACCAAAGCATTATATTTATCTGCCAAATCGCATATTTTGTCCACTTGCGCGATATCTCCGTCCATTGAGAACACACCATCTGTAGCGATGAGTCTATATTGGGCGTCTTGACTTTTTTTAAGCTGTTTTTCAAGGTCAGCCATGTCACTGTGTTTGTATATGAACCTTTGAGCTTTACACAACCGGATCCCGTCTATGATGGAAGCGTGGTTGAGCTCGTCTGTGATAATGGCATCTTCTTTTCCTAGGAGAGGTTCGAATGCACCGCCGTTGGCATCAAAGCAGGCTGCATAGAGTAAGGTGTCATCCATTTTTAGAAATTCCGAGATTTTTCGCTCAAGTGTTTTGTGAATATCCTGAGTGCCGCAGATAAACCTTACAGAACTCATGCCATAACCGCGTTCATCCAGTATGTTATGAGCAGCTTCAATGACTTTAGGGTGACTGGAAAGGCCTAAATAATTGTTGGCACAAAAGTTGAGCACCTTTTTTCCTGACTTGACTTCGATCTCAGCTCCTTGTGGAGTGATGATGATTCGCTCATCTTTGTAAAGACCTGATTCTTTGATAGAGTTGATTTCTTTTATAAGGTTTTTCTTGATGTTACCGTACATGTATTTCCTCCCTTTTTAATTTCTTATTATAATCAAAAATTTGATTTATCTTAGAGGGTGCCTTTTTTATTTCTTTCTTGGAGTTTATTGAGCATATCTTTGGTCATGGAACTGAGGTCATATTCCGGCTCCCATCCCCATTCCTTTCGGGCGGCGGAGTCATCAATGGAGCGGGGCCAGGTATCGGCGATTTTTTGCCTGTAATCCGGCTTGTATTTTATGGTGAATTCAGGGATATGTTTTTTTATTTCCTGAGCTAATTCCTCCACTGTAAAACTCATTCCAGCTACATTAAAATCAGCATGATGTTTTAATTTATTGAAGTCAGCGCCCATAAGGTCTAAAGTGGCTTTGAGGCAGTCCGGCATATACATCATGGGCAGCATGGTGTCTTTACTTACAAAACAGGTATATTTTTTCTTTTTCACCGCTTCATAAAAAATAGCCACAGCATAATCTGTGGTGCCTCCTCCGGGGAGAGTTTTATGGCTTATGATTCCTGGATACCGGCATCCCCGGACATCTATTTTAAAACGCGTGACGTAATAATTGCACAAAAGCTCTCCCGCCACTTTTGTGACTCCATAAATGGTGTTGGGCCTGAGTATGGTTTCCTGGGGTGTCGAATCCCTGGGAGTACTGGGTCCAAAAGCAGCGATAGAGCTGGGAATGAATAATTTTTTTATACTCATTTCTCGGCTGATTTCCAGTACATTGTGGGTTCCCTCTGAGTTGACTCTCCACGCGAGTTCAGGTTTTTTTTCTCCCACAGCGGAGAGAATGGCAGACATATGGAAGATCAGAGTGATTTTGTGTTTGGTTATCACTTCTTTGAGTTGTTTCTTGGAGAGGACATCCAATGTCTCAAACGGACCAGAGTCTTTGAGTTCAGAGGAAATATCTGTCTTTATATCTGAGGCGATGACATGGCTTTCCCCATATCTTTCTCTTAACAGCGGTGTCAATTCTGAGCCGATCTGTCCGGCGGCTCCTGTGACTAAAATTTTTTCTTTCATTTGATTGGATTATAAATTTTATATAGGGAGGCGGCTTTAAGTCAACCATTTTTAAATAGGCTGTTCATAAAATATCTATGAACTCATAGAATCTTGGGGGTTTTTTTATTATAATCACTCTAAAGGAGAAGCTCATGAAAAAGTCATTAGGACCTAAATGTTTGGTGTATCCAGCGCCTGTTTTGGTGGTCGGTTCTTACGATAGCTCTGGCAGACCAAATCTTATGACAGCGGCATGGGGAGGAATATGCTGTTCAAATCCCCCTTCCATCACCATCTCTTTAAGGGAAAGCAGATACACTTTTCATAATATAATGAAAACAAAGGGATTCACAGTGAATATTCCCTCCGAAGAATATGCTGAGGAAGCAGATTATGTAGGAATGGTCTCAGGGAAAGATGAAGATAAGTTTCAAGTCACAGGACTTACTGAAGAGAAAGCTGAGTTTGTGGAGGCGCCTTATGTCAGAGAGTTTCCGGTCGTCTTAGAATGCCGGTTGAGCGACACACATGAAGTGGGAGTGCACACTCAGTTTATAGGAACTATTATCGATGTAAAAGCAGAGGAGTCAATTCTAGACGAGAACGGCCTTCCTTTGCTTGAAAGAGTGAAGCCGATTATTTATGCCCCGGAAAGCTACACTTATTACGGGACAGGACAGCTGATCGGAGCTGCTTTTTCTATAGGGAAAAAGTTTAATAAGTAAGTGAGATCTGATTGGGATGATCGTCCTCATTATAATCGGTTTTATTTTCCTTGTCATTGGTATTGTGGGCTGTATCCTTCCTGGAATGGCAGGGCCTCCGTTTAGCTTTCTCGCTTTGATCCTTTTATCCATCGCCAAAAAGTGGGAAGCCTTCAGTGTCGAATTTTTGTTGATCATGGCAGGGATCACCGTGGTCGTCATGGTGCTGGATTATGTGATGCCTGCAGCAGGGGCCAGAAAATATGGTTCATCCAGAGCTGGATTTTGGGGCGCTGTGATCGGCATGATCATCGGTCTGATTTATGCGCCTCCTCTGGGAATGATTATCGGAGCTTTTTTAGGAGCTTTTGTTGCCGAGTATATAGCCGGGAAACCTGGAATTGAGGCCTTGAGAGCAGGCTGGGGGGTGTTCTTAGGAGTTATGGTGGCTACGATATTCAAGCTTGTGGCCTCAGGGGTTATGACGTTTTATTTCATCAAAGCTATGTGATTTTTAATTTTTTTCTTGACAAATATTTTGTTCAGGCCTATATTGATATAGGTGAACAAAATGGTGAACAGAGCGAGGCGTGAGTTAACCAGAAGACAAAAAAAAGTTTTGGAAGCGGTCAAGGATTTTATCCGGAAGCACGGCTATTCACCCACTGTCCGGCAGTTAGCCAAGATTCTGGGCATACCCAGCCCTTCTGCCGTGTTCAAGCATATCTCCAGTATAGAGAAGAAAGGCTATTTACGAAAAGAGAATGGCGAGATCAAACTTGCAGGATCCCCTTCATTGGAACCCCATGTTCAAGTGCCTTTAGCTGGGTTGGTTCCTGCTGGAGACCCGAAAGAAGTTTTTGACACCAGCGAAGACGCGGTGGATATACCTGAGTGGATGCTGGGGCCCAAGAAGGGAAACGTTTTCTGTGTGCAGGTTGAAGGCAAGAGCATGGTGGATGCTTTTATAGATGACGGCGACCGAGTGCTTTTAGAACGCACCAACACAGCCAGTTCAGGAGAAATGGTGGTAGCGATTCTGGATGACGGATCCATCACTTTAAAGAGGTTAAAGCTGGAGAAGGGGAATGTTTTTTTGGTTCCTGAGAATCCTGAGTTCAAGCCCATCCGGGTTTCCGAACTGAGAATAATCGGGCGGGTGATTGGGGTCCTGCGCAAGTACTGAACCCACTCAATCCCGTTTTCCGAATTTAATAACCTGGATTATTCACAAGTCGAGGTTGCTGCAGATGCGAGGCACAGGGTGCGAAGCTGTGGTCCTTCACCGCAAGTTCCCTGTAACGAAGCAGGTGCAGTGAGATCGGCTTGCCTGAAAGGTAAAAAAATGGCGATTAAAATGAAAGTTAGAACAAATAAAAATATTTCAGTTGTCATTTTTGTAAAAAGTATGCATACCCTTGAAGTCAAAACAAAAAAATACTCATCGCCATTTTTTTATGAATAGGTCAGGATAATAAGGAGTCATAAAATTGGGAAGGAGATGTATCGTTCATATTGATATGGATGCTTTTTTCGCATCTGTGGAAAAACTTCTGGATCCCTCCTTAGAGGGAAAACCTGTTATTGTGGGCGGATTCCCTCATGAAAGAGGGGTGGCCTCCACAGCCTGTTATGAGGCCAGGAAGTACGGGGTGCATTCAGGTATGCCCCTGCAAAAGGCTTATCAATTATGTCCTCACGGCGTGTTTTTAAGGGGCAGCCACCGCATTTACACGGCTTTTTCCAGGAGTTTTCATCAGATTCTTTCCCGTTACACCCCAGATATAGAGATGGCGTCTTTGGATGAAGCTTATCTGGACCTCAGCCACTGCGGGGTGCTTTATTCTTCCTTTTCACGGGCCAGCCGGGAGATAAAGCAAATCGTGGAGAAAGAATTAAAGCTTTCTGTATCTGTGGGTGTCGGTCCGAACAAGATCTTAGCCAGGCTGGCGACAAAGAGAGCCAAACCTGGGGGACTGGTGGAAGTCAAGCCGGGCTGTGAAGAGTCGTTCCTGAAGGAGCTTTCTATTGAAGCTCTTCCCGGGATCGGACCTAAAGCTCAGACTATCCTTCATATGCTGAATATACGGAAAATCAAAGACCTCTGGGGGTTGCCCCGGGCGACTTTAAGAGCGCTTTTTGGATTAAAGGGAGAGGAGATCCGGCTTCAATCGCAGGGGATTGACAGCCGGCCCCTGGAGTCTTCCGGCCAGCAGAAATCTGTTTCCCGGGAGACTACTTTTCTTAAGGATATCTGGGAAAAGCGGCTCCTTTTGGCTCATCTGGCTTATCTCTGTGACCGGTTGAGTTTAGCTCTGAGAAAAGACAGGCTTTTCAGTCATATCATTGAAGTCAAAGTCAGATGGTCTGATTTCAAGACCGAAGCCCGCCGGAGGCTCCTGGTGAATCCGGTTCAAGAAATGGATGAGATCTACAGGATAGCTCAGGAGCTGTTTTTAGATCTCTTTCAGGGAGCCCGCTTATCTCTGCGTCTGGTGGGAGTCAAGGCTTCTGACCTGGTCAGGGGCCGGACTCTGTCTCTGTTTGAAGCTTATTCTCCCCAAAAACAGCGCCTGGGGTCAGCGGTTTCTGAGGTGAGGGAGAGGTATGGATTTGGCGCTGTGCTTACGGGTAGAGAAAAGATGCTGGAAGAGATATACAGTTTCACAAAAGAGCGCGGTTTTGTCCTTAAAACAGCCTCGCTCACCAAATAGGGCCTTGTTCTTCTGATGTTTTTTTGATTGAACAGGCCATGATTTTTGGAGGCATATAGAGAAGAGATGTTTGTTCCTCTGCGGGTTCATTCTGTGTACAGTAAAGGAAAAGGAGGGATGCTTCTCAGTGAGCTGGCTTCCTGGGTCAAAAGCAGAGGGATTTTGGCGGCTTGTCTTTCGGACATAGAGGTTTTTTACGGATGGGGGCGCTGGAGGAAAGCAGCTTGTCAAAATAGAGTGAATCCGCTGTTTGGCTGCGAACTGACTGTCCAAAAGAAAAAGCTGCTGTTTGTGGTTAAAAATCGAACGGGATATTGGAATCTGATGGAAATATTCAACAGCAGGAAGATCAAGCAGGTTCAGGGGCTGGTGGTGGTCTACATTCCAGAGGGAGAGGAAGGGGAGTTTCCGGAAGAGCTCAGGGATGAGGCAGGCCCTGATTTTTATCTAGGGGCGGATTTTAATAATTTAAAACAAGTGAGGCTTTGGGCTGAGAAGTATTCTCTTTCTGTGGTATGGGCAAATCCCCTGAAGTTTATTAAAAACCCGGAGAGACTTATTCTGGTTCATTCTATCCATAAAAAAATTCCTTTTCCTCCGCAGTGGGCCAAATGGAAAAGGCCCATGAAATTTTTCGGCCCGCTCCAGCAGGAATTGGCTCAGAGAAAATTTGGAAGCGAAGTTAATGATTTTTTCAAGAAAACCTTTGAGGTTGCTGAAAAAGCCTGTTTCACTCTGGAAAATATTGTTCCCGCGCTTCCTAATGACCTGTTTCCCGAGTCTTTCAGAAATGTGGTAATGAAAAAAATGCAGCGCACAAAATCCCTGAGCTGGAGAGAAAGAAAGCGGGCGCGGATTGAGCTGGAAGCCATTGAGAATTCAGGATTTGGTCCTTATTTCCAGGTGGTCCATGATGTGGTGAGATTTGCCCGCCAAAATGGGAT
>JAWLEN010000023.1:20280-29448 GCA_041686095.1 Candidatus Aminicenantota bacterium | reverse complement strand
TTAAATGAAGAAATTTTGGATGAAGATACTTTTCTTAAACTTTGTTATGATAACCAAAAAGAATCCGAAGATATGCTGTTCAATGCCTTGAAAAAAACAAAACGCGGTGTCATTGCCTGCTGGTTTCAAGTGACTGACAGCCTTCAGCATATGTTTTTCCGTTACCTGGATAAAAATCATCCTTCCTTACAACATGCTCGATCTGAGAAGAGCAAAAAAGTTATTGAAGCCCTGTATGTTAAAATGGACGATCTGGTGGGAAGAGTCATGGAAAAATTAAATAAGAAAACATTTCTGATCGTCATGTCTGACCACGGTTTCAAACAGTTTAAGCGAGGAGTCAGCATCAATTCTTGGCTGTATAAAAACGGATATTTAAGTCTAAAAGATGGTAAAAATTCCAGTCAGGAATGGTTCAAGGATGTGGATTGGGATAAGACTAAAGCTTATGGTCTTGGTCTGGGAGGAATATATATCAATCTGAAAGGAAGAGAGAAAAAAGGCATTGTGGAACCAGGAGAAGAATACAAGGCTCTCAAGTCTGAATTAAAGACCAAGTTGGAAAGTCTTGTTGATAGGAAAGAAAACAAGAAAGCCATCAGAACTATATACGATAAGGATGAAATTCCTGAAGGCCCCTACAAGGACAACTGTCCGGATCTCATCGTGGGATACAACCAGGGCTACAGAGTATCTTGGGACTCGGTGACTGGAAAAGTCAACTCTTCTGTGGTCCAGAATAATACAAAAGCATGGAGTGGAGACCACTGTATTGATCCTGAGATAGTGCCTGGAATTTTTTTCTGCAATCAAAAAATAGATAAGAAAAAAGCTAGTATTGTGGATATCGCGCCTACAGTATTAAGATTATTCTCTATTGAACCCCCATCACATATGGATGGTTCTTCTCTTATCTAAATTCTATTGAATAATAATCCGGGATGATCCATTCAAACACAATTCGTTTTATGCTAGAATAACTAGTTGCAAATAAATTTACCTGGATTATTCATAAAAAAATGGCGAGTAAAATAAATACAAACAGGTTTTTATGAATAATCCAGGTTAAAAGAGATCAGAAATGAGTAAAATAAATAGAAGAGATTTTCTCAAAATGAGCATGGCAGCTGGCTCATTATTAACTCTCTCACCTTCCAACCTTGTGGCAAAAACTATTGGGAAAAAAGCCACTCAAAATAAAATCATTATATTGGGCTTTGATGGAATCGATCCCAATCTGCTTAGAGGATGGATGGAAGAGGGAAAACTCCCTGCTTTTCAGCGTTTATGGGAATCAGGTGATTTTAAATCCTTAAGAACCAGCTGCCCTCCTCAAAGTCCGGTCGCCTGGTCAAACTTTATAACAGGAATGAATCCAGGAGGACACGGCATCTTTGACTTTATTCACAGAAATCCTGAAAACTATATTCCTATATTTTCAGGATCCAAAACATCAGAAGCTGGAAAGAAAATTTCTATCAATGGGTATGAATTTCCTCTCTCCAGCGGAGAGGTTCAGCTTTGCCGAAAAGGAAGGGCTTTCTGGCAGATCCTAGAAGATTATGATATTCCATGTACTGTTTTTAAAATCCCCTCCAATTACCCTCCAGCCCCTACCAAACAAAGGACCTTATCTGGAATGGGAACCCCTGATATACTCGGAACCTACGGCATCTGCAACTATTACACCTCTGAATCCGCTCAAATCGATCCTGATATAGGCGGAGCCAGAGTCCATGAAGTTTATGTTATAGGAAATCAGGTACAGGCCAAAATCCCCGGTCCTGCCAATCCATTTAAAAAAGACCATCCAGACTCTTATGTCAACTTTGAGGTCTATATAGATCCAGAAAATCCAGTGGCCAAAATTAAAGTACAGGACCATGAATTTATTCTCAAAGAAGGAGAATGGAGCGATTGGAAAAGAATTCATTTCAATATGATTCCCACTCAATCAGTCAAGGGGATCTGTAATTTTTATTTAAAGCAGATCTATCCTGAATTCAAGCTTTATGTCTCCCCAGTCAATATTGATCCTGCGGATCCTGAACTTCCTCTATCAACTCCAAAGTCTTATGCCAAGGAACTGGAAAAAGAATTCGGGCCTTTCTTTACAAAAGGACTTCCGGCTGACACCAGTGCTCTAACCTATGGATTCTTAGATGACGGTGAGTTTCTTGAACAGGATGATATGATTTTAAGGGAACGACTGAATATGTTTGACTATGAACTTGATCGTTTTGATTCTGGAGTGCTTTTTTACTATTTTTCCAGCACAGACCAGAGGCAGCATATGTTCTGGAGACACCTGGATAAATTAAGTCCTATTTATGATGAAAAATCAGCTTCTCAATACAAAGACACTATCTTTAATATATATCGAACAGCAGATCAGGTCCTTGATAAAGCAATCCAAAAAGCAGATAAAGACACCATCATCATGGCACTATCTGACCATGGTTTTTGTCCCTTCCGCCGTCAGTTCAATATAAACACCTGGCTCAAGGAAAACGGCTATCATAAACTTATCCGTCCAAATAGACAGGGTGATGACAGCCTGTTTATGAATACGGATTGGACTAAAACCAAAGCCTATGCTCTAGGCCTCAATGGAGTTTATATCAATCAGAACGGCAGGGAATCCAGGGGCATTGTGTCTTCAGGCACAGAAAAGGATAATCTTGTCCATGAGATAGTCCAAAAGCTGGAAAAATTCAGGGATCCTCAAACAGGAAAAAAAGTGATTCTCAAAGCTTTCAAAGCCAGCGAAGTTTATTCCGGATCTCATATGTCTTATTCACCTGATATCATATTGGGTTTTAACAGCGGTTATCGGATTTCTTGGGCTTCCCCCTTAGGAAGGCTTCCCAGAAATATTGTGGAGGACAATAAAGATAAATGGAGTGGAGACCACTGCATGGCCCCTCAACTGATCCCGGGCATACTTTTAGCCAATCGGAAAATCAGGAAACCTAATCCGGCTCTCTACGACCTGTCCCCCACCATGCTAAAGGTGTTTGGAATACCTATTCCTGAAGAAATGGTAGGAACACCTGTTTTTTAAAAGAGGAGTTAAAATGGGAAAATCAAAAATAAAGCTGGAAAAAGAATTATTAAACAAAGTTAAAAAGTTTGCCTCTCTGTCAGGTTATTCCTCTCCAGAAGAATTTATCACTCACTGCCTGGAGAAAGAAATCTCCAAACTGGAAAAATCTGATTCCGAAGAAGAAATTAAGAAAAAATTAAAAGGACTGGGTTATATCTCATAAACTGACGCAACTTGGAAACTCAGGTCATATAATTCAGCCAAAATAATGAACATTCTAAACTCAGTCCTAAACAAGCTGTTTGAAATACTGTTTTTCCCTTTCCAAAATTTAAATCCCTGGTTTGGTATGCTCTTTATTTCTTTGTTAACCGGACTGCTCATGCTTTATATCTTTAAGCTCACTTCTGACCAAGAAGGGATTAAAAAGGCCAAGAATAAGATCAAAGCGCATCTGCTGGAACTGCGTCTGTATAAAGATGATTTCCGCACTTCTTTTAAAGCCCAGGGTAATATTATTCTTTCAAATCTAAAGTACATGAAATACTCACTCAAACCATTACTGGTCATGATCATTCCCATTATACTGATCCTTATTCACTCAAATTTTTGGTTTGGCTATGATTCCTTAGAAACAGAAGAACATGCCTTATTAAAGATAATATTATCTGAAGAATATATTCCCCAAGAATTTGATGTTCAAATCAAAACACACGATTCCATAAAAATTGAAACTCCCCCTCTAAGAATCAATGAAAAAAACGAAATAGACTGGCGTTTTTCAGCCACAAAAAAAGGAGTGCATGAATTACAAATCCAAGCCGGCGGAAACTCAATATCAAAACCAGTATCTGTTGAACAAAAACCATTAAGCCAAATATCCCCTGTTAAAAAAAGAAAAGGCTTCCTCAATCAGCTTTTATATCCTGCCGAAAAACCAATAAATAATAATTCTCTTATAAAATCTGTAGAAATCACTTATCCTTCCTCTGGTTTATATCTTTTGGGCATAAAAATCCACTGGATCATTGCGTTTTTTGTCCTGTCCATCATATTTGGATTTTCCCTTAAGGGATTATTTGGAGTAGAAATCTAACATCTATTTGATTTTGTTGAACCAGACTATCTGTTCAATTTTTTTTCTCTTTCTCTCCCTGGAAGGTTTTTTATCATAATATCCCATGGCAATAAGAGCGACAATTTTATACTTTTTGGGAATATTAAAAAATTTTCTTGTCTTCCTGATGCTGAACCATCCCATCCAGCATGTCCCGATTCCCAATTCTTCTGCTTGAAGGACCAGATGCTCACCTGATATGCCTATATCGATCAAATGGAACTGAATGTTTTGAATCTGTCTTCCAATTCGATGGGTGATCACATTCAGCTTGGCCATGATCAAAACTAAAACAGGTGCCTTTTTGGCAAATTTAGACACAGAATAAATCCCTGAAAATGCTTTGTCCGCAAATTTGTTTTTCACGTCCGGATCATCAATGACCAAATATCTCCAAGGTTGAGCGTTTTCAGCAGAAGGAGCCAGACGGGCTGCTTCTAAACACGTGGATACATCTTTTCTGTCCAATCTCTTTTCATTAAACCGGCGGATGCTTTTTCTCTGAGAAACAAGTTTCTGGAAAGGGGTCATCTGATTCTTATTATTTAAATTCATCAGCGTGTCTCCTTAAAAGATTCCACATTTTACGCCATAAACCTTTCACCAATCAAGCTAAACTGACTTATTCATAAAAAAATGGCCAGAATCAAATTCATGCACTCAGAAGGCTAAATCTTCAATGTCGCTTCAATCACACTCTAATTTCATGAAGGGTGCGTTGTTAAAGTATTGAGCATATTACCTAAATCATTAACGATTATAGATTGATTAAAGGGAGAAAATATGGGATGAGGAATCCCCTGTGAGGGCGGAGGGGGCATGGTTCCTCTTTAGAGGAGAGCGAAGCCCGAACCGGGAGAGAGATTGAACGCCGGGGAATCAAGCGGGTGACGAATCCCATATTTTCTCTCTTTAACAGTTTTGGAATTGCTTCAATTAATCATTTAATATTGTTTAGTTTTGTAATAATATGAATAATTCTTGATAATAATGTTTAAGGAGAATTCAGTGATGAGAAAGACATTATTCTTAGGGACGGCCGTGCTTTTTTTCTTGATTCCCATTGTTAATTCTGCTGAAATCCCTTTCTGCCCTCAAATAGCCAATTACACCATGGAAGTAAATCTTGATACTGAAACAGATATCATTGAGGGGCATGAAATCCTTTCCTGGAAAAACAACACGGAAACGCCCACTGATGAACTCTGGTTTCATCTTTATTGGAATGCTTTCCAGAACAATCAAAGTACTTTTTTAATGGAGGCTTCCCACAGAGGATATGGTCTCTCTGATTTTGATAAAGATGATTGGGGATACTGTCGAATCAAATCCATGGAAATCATTAAAAATGAAAATTTTACAGGCGAAGACCTTGTTTCTACCCTCCGGTACAGACAACCTGATGATAGGAATGAAATGGACCAGACTGTATTTTCTGTCAAACTCCCCTATTCCATCCAGCCTGGAGAAACCATCACTCTATCACTAAAGTTTCTATCAAAAGTCCCAAGGCCCATATCCAGAACCGGAAGATATAAAAATTATTATTTTATCGCTCAGTGGTTCCCTAAAATAGGAGTTTTTCAAGATGGAACCTGGAACTGCCATCAGTACCATTCCTCAAGCGAATACTTCGCAGACTACGGCACTTATGACATAAAAATAACCCTGCCTTCTTCTTTTAAAGTGGGTGCAACTGGAGAATATAAAAATAAAACAGACAATGAAGATGGAACATCAACCCATCATTTCTATCAACACAGTGTTCATGATTTTGCCTGGACAGCCAGTCTGGATTTTTTAAGATTCATTGAAAACTATGAATTTACTCCTGGTAAATCAGTAAAAATCACACTTCTTCTTCAACCCTATCATAAGCATATCAAGCAGAGATACATGAAAGCTGTGAAAAACGCAGTCAAGTATGCCAGCCTATGGTTTGGAGACTACCCGTATTCAGCCATAACCTGTGTGGACCCGGCTTACAACAGCCGCTCAGGAGGCATGGAATATCCAACTTTTTTTACAGGAGGGACTTATTTTATAGTCAGAAAAGGAATTCCCAGACCAGAGGGAGTCACCATACATGAATTCGGCCATAACTATTTTTATGGTCTGATAGGGACTAATGAATTTGAAAACGCATGGATGGATGAAGGCATGAATTCTTTTTTAGACACCATCATCTACCACCAAGCTTATGGAGAACCCTATTATTCTGAAGACTATTTTGGTATCCCTTTTGTGTTTAAAAAAGTCACAAAACCTATTGAATCTGAAGGAATTTCCAGTCATAGACAAACATGGAATATGGACTCTATGCAGAGATTCTCTTGGAGATTTATGAGGGGAGAAAGCTATGGAGCCAACTCCTATTCTAAAGGACAGCTTATGATGCTGGATCTTCAGAGAATGATGGGTGAAGAAGTTTTTTCAGAAATGATCAAAGAATACTCCATAAGACATTGGTGGAAACACCCAAAGCCTGAAGATTTTTTCTCTGTAGTCTCAGAATTTGCCGGAGAAGATATGAGCTGGTTTTTCGATCAGGTGGTTTACGGTTCTGATAAGCTTGATTATTCCATTGAATATATTCAGAACCAAAGAATTAAGCCTCCCCTAGGTTTTTTTGAAAATCAATACAAAACAGCACAAAAATCAGAAAAAAACAGTCCCCTTTACAGAAGCGAAGTGTTGGTCCGGCGTTTAGGTGGAGTGAAAGTTCCCGTAGATGTGCTTATTGAATTTAGAGGAGGAAAAAAGATTATAGAGAAATGGGATGGACAGTACAGATGGAAAAAATTCATTTATAAAACCCCAGTCAAAATAAACAGGGCAGTGGTGGACCCGGGATTTATTCATGTCCTTGATACCCATCGAACCAATAACAGCTTTCTGATAAAGCCAAATAAATCAGCCCCTTATAAATGGGTTATGAACTGGATGCTGTGGCTGCAGCACGCTATGGAATTATTTACCAAACTGGGTAGTTAAGGATATCCCTTAGGAGGAAAAAATGAAAATCCTTATAAATTTGATCACAGGATTGAATATGACCCGCCGAACCATAAAAATGGTCCTGCTTTTGTATGTTCTAAATCTATTGTTTGCTTCCCTTCTTGCTGTGCCCATGTTTCACTCTCTTAAAAATCACATCGGACCCAGCGCTGTGGGTGATGAACTGGAAAAAGGTTTTGATTATTTATGGTGGGAAGAATACCGGGACCAAAGCCAAGGGTTTGAGAAAACATTCACCCCATCCATAATAGGAAAAGGAGCTCTTCTTAAAAACTGGGAAAGTCTGATACAGATGAAATTTTTAAATTATCCTCCCTCTCTCCTTTTATTCGGTTTTTTGTATATCCTCCTCCACACGTTTTTAGCTGGAGGTATCGTCTTTATTTTTTCCCAAGAACCACCTAAATTCACATTTAAAAAATTCTTTCATGGAGCTGGAAAATATTTTCCATATTTTTTGGGAATCATGATTGTTTCATTCACTGTATTCTTTTTTATTTTGGGTTCCCTCACAAGATGGTTTGGTTCCATTGTTGCTTCCTCTGCAGAGACCTCTGTTTCAGAAATCACCCCATTTATCCTGGGTATTATTTTCAGTCTTGTCTCTTTAGTGATATTTTTATTTTGCCACATTGTTTTTGACTATGCCCGCATCAAAACAGTATCTGAGCAAAGAAAAAATATTTTTAAAAGCCTTTTGTCTTCCCTAAATTTTGTGGTCAAAAATCTTGGTGCCACATTAGGTCTTTATTATTTGCTATTTGCTGTAACTATATTATTATCAATAATATATATTTCTATTCACAGTCTCATCCCCCAGGTATCTTTATGGAGTGTAGGGATTGTTTTCATTATCCAGCAGAGCTTTATTTTCGCTCTCATAGGAATCCGGTGCTGGCTTTATTCAAGTCAATTAAAACTTTTCCAGTATTTAAAATAGCACTTATTTTGAATAAAAAGAAACAAATGCTTTTCTTTTTTATGAATTTTCTGATATATTTGATTCTGACTTTTTGAAATACATTTGAAATATAAGTAATATCCAATTTTTTATTTAACGAGGAGGAAAAATGAAAAAACATATTGCATTAGGTTTATCCATTTGTCTGATTTTATTCTCTTTCTTATCCTGTGAAAAAAAGGCTCCCACTCCCAAAGCAGGAACCGCTTCACCTGCAGATATGCTGAATCTTCTTCCAGCCGATTCTCAAGGAGTGCTGTTCGCTGATATCCACAAAGCCATGTCCATAGAAGCTGTCAGCAGTTCCATAGAGAAACAGGAAAATTCAAAAAAATATTTTGAGTTTATAGAAAAGACCGGAGTGGACCCAAAAAATGACATCTATTTTATAGCTGCTTCCATATCAGCCAAGGGCCCTGATTCCCTACAGAAGATGGCTGCGGTGATCAATCTAAAATACAACAAAGATTCTCTTCTGGAATTTATAAAAACCAAAACTCAAGAAGAAGAAGAACAGGAAATCACTGAGGTCGATTACAACGGCGTCACTATCTACACCATGGAACAGGATGATGAAAAATCAGGATTTTCCTTTCTGGATGAATCAAACATAGTGGCTGGTAATTTAGAAGGGATTCAATCAGTTTTAGATATAGTGAATGGTCAAAAAGATAATATATATAAAAACCAGGAGCTTTCAAATCTGCTCAAAGAAACCAATAAAGACACTCTTTTCTGGGGTGCTTTTTTAGTTCCTCAAGAAGCTGTTGAAGAAGCTTCTGTACAAAATCCAATGCTCCAAAGCTTAAAGTCAGTCAGTGCTGTGATCATGAATTTTGATTATCAAAACAAATCCATGCTCATTGATATCGATCTAAAAAGCAGCGATCCTGAGAAAAACGAACAGTTAGCCACAGCTCTAAATGGAATCAAAGGCATTGCTTCCATGTCCGCACAGGAAAAACCAGAAATTGGTGAGCTGATGAATAAAATCCAGGTGACATCAGGAGATGAAGGAGTCAAAGT
>JAWLEN010000023.1:0-20180 GCA_041686095.1 Candidatus Aminicenantota bacterium | reverse complement strand
ACCTGAATTTAATCATTCCTCTAAGATGTATTCCTTATAATGAAACATCAGACAGGCTAAGCCAAGGAAAACGGCTGTAATCAGGAAAAGCATGATCACAGCCAGATAAGGGGGAGTGGGCTCAAGCCGGAACAGAAGAAAAGAGAACCTTCCTGAGGTCGGCGTAGGAAGCAAAGACTTTAAATAGTGGACAATGGCAAAACGCTGAGTGGAACCTGGAAAATACTGAATCACATTTTCCCAGCCAAAACTGAAAATCAATCCGAACATGATGGATCTTTTTATAAAAGTGCCTATAAAAGTGAAGAGTGAAGTGTAGCAAATAAGCCCCAGCACCAGCACAGCCGTGTCCCTGAAAAGGATTTTATAAAGGGATAAATCACCCAATTGATTTAAATTCAATATAAAAAAACACAAAAACACTCCCACTACGGTCATCAAAACAATAAGAAGGGTGTAAGCCGCATATTTCCCGAGAATAAAGGATGTTTTTGAAATAGGCCGGGTGCTTAAATAAGGAAGAGTCTTTCCTTCCAGCTCTTCAGAACACACCGAAGTCCCAAAGAAAAGAGCCAGAATCAAAATAATGAACTGCAGGTAAAAGGTCATAATGATATTAGAAAAAACATAGGTTCCGGATAAAGTACTCCGGATGGAAAAAATTTGCCCAAATTTAACCAATAAAGCCATAATGACCGGAATAAAACTAAGCAGATAAAATACTTTGGTCTTTTTTGATTTGCGGCCCAATAAAAAGAAAAATGAAAACACATTCCCAAACGATGACAAAAAAGTCCATTCTTTCTCTGTGCTCTTTTTGTTCATGCTAATCTCCGATCAGATAATCAAACACAGCCTGAAGATTGTCATCAGGGGATGTGATTTCAGTGACTTCAATGTTTTCGTCAATAAAAATAGAAGGCAGCCGATTGAAAAATTTATCCCGGTTATTGGTCTTCACCACAAAAGTGTCTTCTTCTCCAGAAAAATCAATATTCAAGATATAATCCTGATTCACGAACCGGGAAGCCACTTTCCTGGGATCACTGCATTTAACAGATATCATATGAGGATGGGCATCAATGAGGTCCCTAATGTAATGAATATCACCTTGAGCAAATATCTTCCCTTGATGGATCAAAATGATATTATTGGTCATGGCTTCAATTTCAGGAAGCACATGACTGGAAACAATAATGGTTTTGCCTTCCTCCCTATAAGTTTTTATCAGTCGTATGAGCTTGCGTCTGCCCAGAGGATCCATACCATTTAGAGGTTCATCCAGGATTAAAATCTCCGGTTCATGGGAAATAGCTTGAGCAAACTTCAATCTCTGCCTCATTCCTCTGCTGTAGGTTTTAATTCTTCTGTCTTTGTTTTTCTCAAGATTGACAATACTCAATGCTTTTTGGGCTTTGCTGTTGATTTCTGATGAGGAAAAATTCTGCAGTTTTAAGAGTCCTGTGACAAACTCCCATCCGGTCATCTCCTCATAAAAAGAATCGCCCTCAGGACAAAATCCTATTTTAGAGAAGAGTCTGTGATTGTTTCTGACTTTCTCTCCTTCGATTGTCACTGTGCCTATGCTTGCTTTGAGCTGACCGGTCAGAAGCTTTAAAAAAGTTGATTTTCCAGCTCCATTGGGTCCCAGTAATCCGGTGATGCCCGACTCTATACTTATGGTCACATCACTCAATCCAAGAATATTTCCATACCATTTGGAGAGCTTCTCGGTTTTAATGATGTCTCTCATTTGGCGACCTCAACCCCTCTTATTTTTTTGTTCAGTATAAATACAGCCAACACACACAAAATCAACAGCACCAGAAGAGAATAGATCCAGGAAACCCCATAGGGAAGATTCTCCCCAAAAAAAGCAGCTCCCACCTGTTTGATATTCGCCTTTAAGGACAGCAGTGAAAAATATTCACTTTTAAAGATCCCATTGAGAATCCCGTAAAGAATATCTGAAAATAAATAGATTCCAAATATCAGGATGGATACATACCGCCTGTTGTTATTAACAGAGGATATCAACAGAGTGTAAAAAGCAAAAAAGCCTGTGAGGAAAAAAGAATATCCTATCACAGAAACAATAAGCCAGGGATAGTCAAAGGCAAATTTCAAATTTCCAGAAAACAATAGTTTCATCAGAAAAAAAATAATTCCAGGAATAAGGGTGAGAATAAATAAAAAGAATGCAATCACTGAGGCTTTACCTAAAAAATAATCTTTCTTTTTTATGGGCCTTGAAAAATAAAGCTGGAGAGAATTGTATCTCAGGTCATCGGATATAAGACCTGCCCCACAAAAGACCAGAATCACAACGATCATAAAAAGCAGAAAATCATTAGTGAAATAAGAATGGAAATAACCTGGATTTATTTTAAGAAATGAAGTGGCTTCCATATCACTGGTTAAAAAAGCAAAATCCTCCAATCTCTCAGAAATATAGATACCTACCAGGAAAACAATGGCTGGGATAAGGGTTAGGAAGAAAGTAAATTTGAAAAACTTTTTCTTAAAAGCAAGTTTGATTCCATTCTTGGTTATAGGGGCCCATGGATATTTAGTTGTCTTCAGCTCTCCGTCCCAGTGAGTGTATCCTTTCTGCTTGATAGACATCATTCAGCTCCCACTGCCTTAGCAAACAAATCTTCAAGAGATGTCTGACTTTTGACAAAATGTCTTATCTGCACATTTTCTTCAACCGCCAGCTTAAATATCTCCAAATGATCTTTATCAGGAGGCATATATATCTTTATGATTTTGTCTTCTGCCAGTTCTACCCGGCATCCCGTCTTTTCCAGCTTTTTCAGAAATTCTTTTTCATCTCCATGGGTTCTTATCTCATAAAGACTGTAATTGATCTGTCTCAATTCACTAATACTACCTTGAGATACCATTTTTCCTTCTGAAAGAATCATGACATGAGAACAGGCACTCTCAATATCTGGAAGAATATGGGATGATATCAAGACATGGATATCTTTTTTTGAAGAAATGTCCATGATAAGTTCTAAAATTTCTTTTCTACCCGAAGGATCCAAACCACTGGTGGGTTCATCCAGAAAGATCAATTTCGGATCATGGACTATCGCCTGAGCCAGTTTGAGTCTCTGCTTCATGCCGCTGGAATAAGTCTCCACTTTTCTGTAGCGGCTCTCCTCAAGACCCACATAAAACAGGACTTCATGAGCCCTTTTCATGGCTTCCTGCTTGGGCATTCCAGAGAGTTCTCCCAGAAAAGAAGTGAAGGTCACCCCATCCAATCCAGGAATAAAGCAGTCATCTTCAGGCATATATCCCACACATTTTCTAATCTCTGTTTGTTGATTTTTGATATTATATCCCAGAACCTGTCCGCTTCCTTTATCAGGAGAAAGAAATCCCAGCAAGATACGTATGAGGGTGCTTTTTCCCGCTCCGTTAGGCCCTAAAAGACCTATGGACCCATCAGGAAGCTCCATATCCACATTGTTAAGAGCGAGGATCTTTCCATAACTGTATGAGAGATTTTTGACTTCAGCTATCATTGGTTTATAAACTCAATCCATGTTTACATAAAGATACGAAATTCAAGCTATAAAGTTCCATTTTTTTAATTATTTGATTCTGACTTTCCGACCTTCTCCAAGAACAAGAGCTTGATAGGCTTTTTCAACTCTGTCCCAATTTTCTTCCCTATCCAGAGCCCAAAATCTTCCCATCACTGTTGAAAGAGTTCCAAGAGAGGTCTTGCGGCACATATTCTCTACCTTTGAAATATAAATGGCTCCGCTTTCTGGTTTCTCTCCTCTTCTCCCAATAAGGGAGTGGATGTATACCTGCTCGACCCCTCTTTCTTTAGCTAATTTCAGCAAAGAAAACAAATATTCAATAGTGCCGTGAGAACTGTAATGAGAAACAATGCCCAGAAGATGAAGCGGTTTTTGTTTTGACTTGACTTTCTCCATAGTCTCAAGAAAAACTTTGTTTTCAAAAAAACTCTTATCAGCAATGGCATTATCTATTCTGACCCTATCTAATAACACCCTTCTTCCCGCGCCTATATGAAGATGACCTGCCTCAGAATTTCCAACCGTCCCCTCTGGCATACCCACAGCCTCACCCGAAGCTTTAAGTCGCACATGTGGATATTGGGTCCATAAATGATCAAAATGAGGAGTGTTTGAGGCATAAATCATGTTCCCCTCCTTTGATTCATTAAGACCCCATCCATCCAGAATCAACAACAGTATTTTTTGTTTGTGTTCTGTTTCTTTTAAGCCATCAACTATCAAGCTTTCTGCTTTTATTTCCGGAGGACATTCAATACCCAACAATTGGAGGATTGTGGGGGCTATATTTGATAACTCTCCTGAAGATTTTAGCTGGATCTTCTCTGGCTTTTCCATGGAAAAATCAGCCATAATAAAAGGAACAAGGTTATTCGTATGTCCGGTATTTATAGTCCCATCAGGATAAAGCCATTCCTCTACTGTGCCGTGGTCTGCAGTAACCAAGAGAGTGACACCATTTTTTTTGCAAAAATCAAAAACTTTACCCAGCTCCCGATCCACAGATTCCACGGCTTTTATCACAGCCTTTTTATCTTCTGTATGACCCACCACATCGGCATTGGCAAAATTAGCAATAAGAACTCTTCTTTGAGGATCCTTGAGTTTTGATAGAACCTGTTTGGAAACTGACTCAATGCTCATCTCTGGTTTTTCTGAAAACGATGAAATTCCCTCAGGAGAAGGAATCACAATCCTCTCTTCGCCAGGAAAAACTTTTTCACTTCTTCCGTTAAAAAAATAGCCCACATGCACTGCTTTTTCAGATTCGGATATCTTACAGAATTGAATTCCTTCACTGGACATAACTTCTGCCAGAGGATTTTTTACTCTCCCTGGAGGAGGAAACGCTACTTTAGCTTTTAGATCAGAGTGATATTCAATCATAGTAACAAAATTGAGAAGAGTAATCTTTTTCACTGGAAAATCAGAGAAATCTTTTTCAGTCAGACTTCTTGTGATTTCAATTTCCCTTTCTCCCCTTATATCATAAAAGATCACAAAATCCCCATTCTCCAGCCTTCCGATCGGTTTTCCTGTAGTATCACAGGCTATAATAGGCTCCAGCTCCTCATCTTCCTGTCCCTGCTTGTAAGCTTGTAAAACAGCTTCCACCATAGGTGTTCTGATCTCTATGTCTTCATTTTTATCCATAAATGTTACCTTTTTTTTGAATATGAAAAAGTACTATAAAATCATGGCTCGGACTTGTCAAATAAAAAAGAAATTCAGATATGGCTTGTGCTCCGTTCAAATGTTCTGAGGGAAAGGGCAAGGGATTCGTCACCCGCTCGATTCCCCAGCGAGGAATCTCTCTCCCGTTCGGGCTTCGCTCTCCTCTAAAGAGGAACCATGCCCGCTCAGCCCTCAAGGGGATTCCTCATCCCTTGCCCTTCTCCCTCAGAAGCAATCTCGAATCGTGAACAATCCAAGTTAAATATTTCATACATTGACAAAGCACGCTTCAGGAAATTCAGGTGTGGCTGAAGCGACTTTGAAGATTTAGCCTTCCAAGTGCATGAATTTGATCCTGGGATATTCACAAGCTGATGTTGCGGCGTCATTGCGAACGATCGCAAGGGAGCGCGGCAATGACGAACGGAGCACAAGCCACACCTGAATTTCACTGGAGCTAGGGCGCAACCTTGTTTATTCGAAGTCAAGGTTTAATAGGGAGTTGGGATCGACGCGGCTTCCTCTTATCTTGATGCTCCAGTGCAGATGAGGGCCTGTAACTCTCCCTGTAGAACCGATTTTTCCTATCACTTCTCCTTTTTCCACGTCATCTCCACTGGAAACAGTTATCTCTGAAAAATGACAGTAGATGGAAAAAACACCCAATCCATGATCAATGACCACGGTTTTTCCGGAAAAATAGAGATGAGTGGCTAACACAACCCGACCTGAATTGGATGCCTTGACCGGAGTTCCTTTGGGCGAGGCAATATCTATCCCGCTGTGTTGCGAACGGGGTTTGTTATTAAAAAATCGTCTCTCCCCAAAATTAGGAAATATATTTCCTTCCACAGGGAGAATAAATTTTCCTCGCACTCTCCATTCCGGAGAATAAATATCATAAATCGCTCTAGTCAGTTCAGATTCTCTGCGTATTCTCTCTAAAACACTTTGGGGAGGAGTGACAAACTCCTCTTTGACCCATAACTTCTTTACAGGGAATTGCTTGTCTTTGACAGAAATGCTCTTTTCTTTGATTTCAACAGTCCCGTCTTGTTTGTACAGATAGACACGAAGAGGATAATCCTGTGTTTCAATGCCCAAATCCAAACCAATCCAGCAGAGCCAATCATCTCCTTTTTTGATGGTGTCATATTTTTTATTGAGAAATTTAATTTGTGCTGATCTGATGTCCGGCACGTTTTTAACAGCCACTTTTATGATTTCCCCGGGAACCAGTTCCCTGTATTCGAGCTTTATTATTTCATCTGGAATAACCTCGTTTTCTTTTTCCTGAAATGAAAGTGCAGGAGATAAAAATCCAATCATCAAGCTGAGTCCTAGACAGATAATGGTTTTCATCTAAACTTCCTTTCTCAATATTTTTCCGGGTAGTTTTCCTGTATGCTCTCCCCTATCAATCACAACTTCTCCATTTACCAGAACAAATTCAATGCCTTCCGGGTATTGATGAGGATTTTTGTAAGTAGCCTTATCAATGACTTTTTCCTCATCAAAGATGACAATATCAGCGAAATTCCCATTTTGAAGACTCCCTCTTTTTGTAAAACCAAATCTTTTGGCTGGGATAGAGGTCATCTTTTTTATCATCTCAGTAAGTGAAATAATCCCTTCATCCCTCACATATTTCCCTAAAATCCTGGGAAATGTGCCGTATCCTCTAGGGTGAGGTTTGCCCACTCCTAATTTTCCATAAGGAGCCAGAGCTGAGCTGTCACATCCCACCCCCACTAAAGGATTGGCTAAAACTTTTTTCAGATTATCGTCACTCATCATAAAAATAACCTGCCCCACTTGATCTCTTTCTTCGATCAAAAGATCTCTCATAAACTCAAAAACACCTTTCCCGGTCATTTTCATGCATTCCTGGATACTCTTTCCCTCAAAACCACGATTTTTCTCAGTAGCTACTGATGAAATAAGCACTTTATCCCATGAGCCGATTTTTTCTTCTCTTTCTTTTAAATGAGCTCTTAACTTTGGTTCAAGAGTGGGGTCTTTCAATCTTTTTAAAAAATCATCTGTGGTGCCCTGTTTTGACCATAAAGGAAAGTTAAAAGAGCTCAATCCAGTGGCGCCAGCTGTATAGGGATACCGATCGCAAAAAATTTCAATACCCTGTTTTCTCGCCTGTTCAATTTTTTCAAAAGCTCGGTCTAATTTCCCCCAATTCCTTGGATAAGCGCATTTAAAATGAGAAATCTGAAGCAAAATGCGGTTCTCCCGGGCAATGGTTATGGCTTCTTCTAATGCTTCCAGTAAGTGATCTCCTTCATCTCTCATATGGGTTGCGTAAAGGCCTTCAGCTTCCCCCACCGCTTGGCCCAAGGAGACTAACTCAGAGGTTTTGGAATAACTTCCTGGAGCATACTCCAGCCCGGAGGACAGCCCAAGAGCTCCGCTTTTTATGTTCTCTTTAATAAGGAACTGCATTTTTTTGAGTTCTTCTTCCTCTGGGAGTTCATCATTAAATCCCATAACAGATCCTCTTAAAGTTCCATGTCCCAAAAATGTAGAGTAATTGAGGGCCATTCTTTTTTTCTCCAGAGCGGAAAAAAAACCATCTATATCCTGCCATGAAAGCTGTATATCATAAGTACTTTTTAAGTCCTCTTTTGTTTGTTCATAAAGAACATCTGGAATAGGAAACGGACTGGACCCGCAGTTTCCGCTGACCAGAGCTGTTATCCCTTGGTGTATATGACTTTCAGCTTTGGGATTGACCAGAAGTCCTATATCCGTATGGTCATGAGCATCAATAAATCCAGGGCTTATGGTCAACCCTTTGGCGTCAATGACCGAGTGCCCTTTGGAGGCAGGGATTTTTCCTATATACTCAATATGTTCTCCGTTGATTCCTATATCTCCGGCAAATTTTTCATTTCCCAATCCATCTATGACTGTTCCTCCCTTGATCACTAAATCAAACTCCTGCATCTTAGAGCAGCCTTTTAAAATAAGACTGCATCCCCCAAAGCCAGCTAGGACAGCTGCTCGACTGGACTCCTTTAAAAATTTTCTTCTGGTAATTTTTTTCTTTATCATTCCTTTTTCCTTTTTTATTCGTTAATTCTAACCTGGATTATTCACGAGTCGAGGTTGCTGCAGATGCAAGGCACAGGGTATGAAGTCGTGGTCCTTCACTACAAATGCCCTGCAACGAAGCAGATGCAGTGAGATCGGCTCGCCTTAATGGTAAAAAAATGGCGATTAAAATGAAATACCTAATCAGAAAAATAGTTCCAATCGTCATTTTTGAAAAAACCTTGTATATCGCTGAAAATAAATTGATAATAAAAACATCGCCATTTTCTTATGAATAGGTCAGGCTAAATACCATGTTATAAATTATATGATATTTTTTGTAGTTTTTTTTTCACGAAAGCATTACCAAAACCGTGATACAAGTGAAGTATAATGTTTATTAAGGGGAGAGGGCAAGAGATGAGGAATCCCCTGCCCTTCCCCTTATCTTTCAGGTAAACTCTATCACGGTTTTAGAAAGGCTTCCATTATTCACCGATTATTTTATTATTCCTCCAATTTATGATATTTTTGAGGTTCAAAATGCCCCGTAAATCATCACAACCTTTTCATGTGATCATAAAACCCATAGGACCTATCTGTAATCTAAACTGCACCTACTGCTATTATCTTGATAAAAAAAATCTATACCCCAACAAAAAAAAATTTAGGATGCCCCTTTCTATACTGGAAGAACTGACCAAACAGTATATTAGCAGCCAACCGGACGGTCTTCAGGAAATCCAATTTGCTTGGCAGGGCGGAGAGCCTACTCTTCTGGGAGTTGATTTTTTTAAAAAAGCGGTTGAGCTCCAAAAAAAATACACTCCAAGAGGCATGAAAATCACCAACTCTTTGCAGACCAATGGAACCCTTTTAAATGATGAATGGGGTCAATTTTTCCATGATGAATCTTTTCTGGTAGGAATCAGCATAGATGGCCCCCAGGACATTCATGACTGCTTCCGTTATGACTCTAAGGGACAAGGCTCTTTCAATCAGACCATGAAAGGACTTGAAATCCTAAAAAAACACAAAGTTGAATTCAACACCCTTACGGTGGTCAACAGTGTTAATGGAAATCAGCCCAAGAAAGTCTATGATTTTTTAAAAGACATCGGATCACGTTTCTTCCAATTTATTCCTATTGTGGAAAGAGATGCCTCAGGTTCTGTGACCAAAGAAACAGTGGGGCCACGACAATGGGGACGATTCCTGCAAACTGTCTTTGACTGCTGGTTATCTTCGGATATTGGCCGCATATTTATTCAAAGGTTTGATATTGGCCTGGGGCTCTCTATGGGTCTGCCTTCAGCACTCTGCGCCTTTTCAGAAACATGCGGGAGAGCTGTGGCTCTAGAACATAATGGAGATCTTTACAGCTGCGACCACTTTGTTTTTAAGGACTATTACCTAGGAAATATCACCAAACAATCTCTTGCCTCTCTCATTGACAGCCCCAAACAAAAAAAATTCGGCCAGGATAAAAAGGACAAACTTCCAAAAAAATGCCGGCAGTGCCATTATCTTTCTCTCTGCCAAGGAGAATGTCCTGCAAATCGTTTTGTAAAAAAAACAGGAGAAAAACACAGCTTAAACTACCTCTGTGAGGGATACAAGATGTTTTTCAGCCATTCTTTACCCTATTTTAGAGCTATGGCCAAAAGTCTTAATGCGGGGTACTTAGCCAAAGACTACCAAGCATTCCTATCCTGAACTATTCATTATCGCTTCACCCATACCTGAATTTCCTGGAGCTGTGGGCTGTGTTTATTTGAGAGGAGCCAGGAGGTAATTTTAGTTATTCACAAGCGGATGTTTCTGTAGAGGAAGAATGGCATGGGGTGAGGAATCCCCTGTGAGGGCGGAGCGGGCATGGTTCCTCTTTAGAGGAGAGCGAAGCCCGAACCGGGAGAGAGATTCATCGCTGGGGAATCGAGCGGGTGACGAATCCCTTGCCCTTCCCCTCATAAAATATTTTAGGGAGCACTAGCCATATATGAATTTCATTGGATATATATCTGCCGATCTAAAATGAAAAGGATAGGGTGATTCCGGAATACTCTTTGTTAAAATCAAACCCGACTTGAATTCTGTTCTGATCCCTTTGAGCATTCAAATCACATGCTTTTTTCCCTACAAAATATCCTAAGGCAGACCCTATAAACACATCACTCATCCAGTGTTTCTCTAAATGCACTCTAGAGAATGCCACCATTGCTGCCAGACTGTAACAAAGGATATCAACAAACGTCCCGGAATACTCAGAAATAACCGCAGCCACGGCAAAAGACGAAGCCGCATGCCCAGAAGGAAATGAATGGTTTCTTGAGCTGAAACAAAAAGGTCTAAATGAATAAGCTCCTTGATCCACATTTGGCCGGGAACGTCCTATAGAAATTTTCATCCCGATTATGAATAATCCTGTGGTCAACCAGCTTTGAAAGCTGTAAAGGCCGATCTTTCTGAGTTCATCATTTCTTGATATCTCACCTGTGGTGTACAATAAAGTTGAAATCCCCGCTAAAAAAGCACCATGCCCTAAATCAGTCACAAAGCTGTATGCTTCTTCTGAATGTTCAGTTTTGTTTTTCTGGACCCAATTATAAAGGCTCTCATCAAACACAAAAAGAACCAATCCTGTCCCCAACACCGCAGAGCATTTTAAATAATCCCCTGTGTCCCATTTTATGGGAGATGAATAGATCCTTATTGAATCATCAAATAAATGGTGGAGGTATTCTTTCCCAAACCGATGCTCTTCTGTTAAGTCCTCGGAGCACAGACTTTTTTCTGAAGTAATTAAAAACAAAAATACAAAAGGGATCATTATAGATGATATAAGGGATCCCTTTTTTATTTTCTTTTTCATGAAAAATCTTAAGGCATCCTGCTTTCAACCGCTTGAAGAGTTTCTCGGGTTGCCCCCTGAAGTGAATTCAATGTTTGTTTTGCTTTTTTCCCCATGTCATAAAGCCTATTCTCATCTTTAAAAATAAAAATATTGATCAATTCCTTCTCACTTTTGACTGTCTTGGCTCCTCCTGATTCAACAAATACACGGGCAAAATAAGCAAAGTTATCCATATGAGGGCCAAAAAAGATGGGCTTTTGATAAAAGGCGGGCTCTAAAAGATTCTGTCCTCCCCACGGAATCAAGCTCCCTCCAATAAAAGCACAATCTGCCACCGCATAAATGCGGGCAAGTTCTCCGATGGTATCCAGGATCAGCACCTCCCATTCTTTTTCTTTATAAAGAGAAGTTTTTTTGACTGCTTTCAATCTTAATGTTTCACAACAATTCATTATTTCACTTACCCTATCCATATGCCGTGGAGCGATGATAAACCGAATGTCTTTTCTCTCACTCAACGCTTTTGAGAAAGCTTTGAGAAGAATCTTGTCCTCTCCTTTTCTAGTGCTTCCGGCCACCACAGTTTTATATCTATCAGATAAATTCAGCTCCTTTTTCATATTCGACAAATCTTTTTCTGACATCTCCTTTAAATTGATTTCAGCTTTTAGATTTCCAGCTACTTTGATTCGTGCGGGTGAAGCACCCATCTTTTCCAGCCTTTTTTGATCCTGTTCAGTTTGAACCAAGAAAAGGTCAATGTTATCCAGTATCCTTCTTGTGAACACTTTGAGAAAACGATATCTTTTATAAGAGCTCGACGAAATCCTTCCATTAACAAGAATCACCCCATCTGTAAATCTCCGTGCTTCTCTTATCAGATGAGGCCAAAATTCAGATTCAGTGAGGATGAATAAAGAAGGCCTGATGTTCTTAAAAAATCTTCGGACTATAAACTTGAAATCAAAAGGAAGATAAAAGAGTTCATCAATATTTTTGAGCTTTTTCTTTGCTACTTCAAAACCTGAATTGGTCAAAGTCGAAAAATAAACATTCCAATCAGGATGATTCTGTTTTATTTCTTTGATAAGATTCTGTAAAGACATCACTTCTCCGACTGAAACCGCATGGATCCATAAGGATTTCCCGTCTTTTTTCCCCAGAGGAATGCGAGCTCCTAATCTTTCTGAAATGTGAAGACTCTCATTTTCAGATATTCTTAATCTTACTAAATAAAGTGGGAAGTATATGCATAAAGCGATCAATAGAAAAAAGGAATAAATCAGGTACATTTTAAGAAAATATATAAGATTTCATAGAGATAGTCCAGAATTAGGTATTTATTTTTTTTTAAAATTTTGGTATCCTTGACAACCATTGAAAATGTTTCCCATAATAGAGGAAAAAGAGCCTAAGCACAAAAATTAAGCTCTATTTAAAACATCAAGGAGGACTTGAATCTGAGATGAATAAAGAGGAAAAAAAAGAAGAAAAAAAGAAAACACAAAAAAAAACAGATAAAAAGTCTGAAAAAAAAGAAGACAAACAAAAAAAAGCCGTAAAAAAAGAAAAGGCCTCTAAAAAGAAAGAGGAAAAAGAAAAAGAAGAGAAGGCACCTGAAAAGAAAAAAGAAAAAAAAGAAAAAGAAGAGGAAAAACGTGAACCAGAAGAAAAGGCAGAAGAAAAGGTAGAAAAAAAAGAAAAACCAGAGAAAAAAGAAGAAACTGAGAAAAAGAAAGAAGAAAAGGAACCTGAAAAAAAAGAAGAAGCGCCTGAAAAAGAAACTCCTCCTAAGAAAAAAAAGGTCAACAAGATGACACTTCCTGAGGTCGAAGCAAAATTAAAATACGTTGAAGAAAAAATGGGGGGACTCACATCCCAATATGCCCAGCACCTTCTGCAGCGCAAAGAAATCTTGACTTCCCAAAAAAAAGAAACGTCCACCAAAAAACAAAAGTAGTAGTAATCTAAATTTATTTACATTCATGGCATTTTCTGTTAGTATAAAAAACAATTTTAAGGAGAAATTTTTTGTGTTGGATAAAGAAGAAAAAACGAAAATAATCAAAGACTTCAAAACAAATTCTAAAGATACAGGCTCTCCCGAAGTCCAAATTGCATTGATCACACACAGAATTAACTATCTCACTGAACATTTTTCTACGCATAAAAAAGATTTTCATTCCAAACAAGGACTTTTAAAATTAGTTGGAAAAAGAAGACATCTTCTCAATTACTTAAAAAATAAAGATATCAACCGCTACAATAAAGTCATTAAAAAACTTAACATTAGAAAATAGCGGTTTCATAAAGGAAAATCATGTCAGATCACAAAATTAATCTTGAAATCGGAGGACGTGAACTTTGCATAGAAATCAATAAGCTTGCCAGGCAAGCCAATGGTTCCGCTGTTCTCCGATATGGGGATACAGTTCTTTTTGTCTCCGCGTGTGCCAAACAAGGAGGAGATGAAAGCAAATCTTTTCTTCCTCTCATTGTTGACTATAGAGAACACACCTATGCGGCCGGGAAAATACCGGGAGGATTTTTTAAACGCGAAGGAAGACCCACCGATAGAGAAATCCTTCTGAGCCGTCTCATTGATAGACCCATACGTCCCTTATTCCCGGATAACTATTTCAATGAAACCCAGGTTATAGCCCGTCTGCTGTCAGCAGATATTGAAAACGAAGCAGACACTTTGGGAGTAATCGGGGCTTCTGCAGCTCTTTATTTTTCTGATATCCCCTACGCATCCCCCTTAGGAGCTGTCAAAGTGGGACTTATTGATGGAGAACTAACCATCAACCCTCCCAAGAGTAAAATCGATGAATGCCCTCTGGATATGGTGGTTGTGGGCAATGAGGAAGGCATTGTCGTGATAGAGGCTGGAGCTGACCAGGTCAGCGAAGATAAAATAATCCAAGCATGCCAATTAGCTCAAGAACCCATAAAAAAAATAATCAATGCACAAAAAGATCTTTTTCATAAACTGGATATTAAAAAACGAACAGTCACTCCTCAATCCATTGACCAAGCAAAATATGATTCAATAAAACAGAAAATCTCTTCTTCTCTTAAACAAGCTGTATGCGCAAAAGAACAGACTGAAAGAAAAATGAGTCTTGATCAGATCCAAGAATCTTTATTGAATGAAATCCCTGAAGAAAATGAAAAAGAAATCAGTGAAACCAAAGAAATCTTCAACCGTATCCTCAAGGATTTTGTTCGATCTTCAATCATAGAAGAAAAAATCAGGCCTGATGGAAGACAATTCGATAAAATAAGACCTATCTCCATTGAGACAGGAATGCTTCCCCGGACCCATGGATCAGCCCTTTTCACACGAGGGGAAACCCAAAGTCTTTGCACTGTGACCCTGGGTACTTTTGAAGACACTCAGACGATCGATGGATTAGGGGAAGAAAGCGAAAAAAAATTTATGGTCCATTATAATTTCCCTCCTTTCAGTGTGGGAGAAGTGGCTTTTCTAAGAGGCCCGGGAAGAAGAGAAATCGGACATGGTGCTCTTGCTGAAAAAGCGATCCTGCGTTCTGTTCCTCAAGACGAGGAAGAGTTTCCCTACACCATAAGATTGGTCTCTGATATTTTAGAATCAAACGGTTCTTCCTCCATGGCGACCGTGTGTGGTGGAGTTCTTGCTTTGATGGATGCTGGTGTTCCTTTATCCATGACCGTTGCCGGCATGGCTGTGGGATTGATCTCTCAAGATGATAATCACATCTTGTTAACAGATATCGCAGGACTTGAAGACCATTTTGGAGACATGGACCTTAAAGTCGCGGGAACAGAAAAAGGCATCACTGCCATCCAGATGGATTTAAAAATCCCATCTCTGCCTCTTAATATTCTTGAGGAGGGCTTAAAAAAAGCCAAAGAAGCCAGACTTCAGGTTTTAGCAAAAATGAAAGAAGCCATGCCTATTTCCCGTCCCAATATTTCTCCCTATGCTCCGAGAATCATAAACCTGTTTATCAATCCGACTAAAGTGGGGGAAGTCATTGGCCCATCAGGAAAAACAATAAAAAAGATTATTTCTGAAACCAAGGCCAAAATTGATATTGGAGAAGCGGGAAAAATCACCATTGCCTCTCCTGATATGGAAGCTGTCAAAAAAGCAGAAAAGATGATTAAAGACATCACAGAAGAACCAGAGGTAGGCAAAGAGTACGAGGGAAAAATAGTGAGGATAGAAGATTATGGAGCCTTTGTCCAGATACTCCCCAATACGGACGGTCTTCTCCATATTTCTGAAATCTCTCACCAGCATACTAAAAATATAAGAGATGTTCTTAAAATCGGACAGGCCATCAGAGTCAAAGTCATAGCTATTGATGATAAAAACCGAGTCCGGTTGAGCAAAAAAGCTTTGGAACCTGCAAAAAACAGCTTTAAAAGCAAAAAATACAAAGATTATAAAAAAAATCGTTTTCAAGATAAAAATAAGAAAAAAGACCGGTTCTAATAAATTTAGATCAAAAACTGGTTTAAAATGATGCCTTCTTCCAGGGACAAAAAGGGTTTCACTCTGATCGAGATGTTGGTCACCCTGACCATTCTCTCCATTCTCGCTGCTAGCGCTGTCCCTCTGGCAAAAATCGCTGTGAAACGACAAAAAGAAATCGAACTTCATAGAAATCTCCGGTTGATAAGAAGTGCTATCGATGAGTACAAAAGGCTTTCTGATGAAAAAAAAATAGAAGTTGAAGAAGATACCTACGGCTATCCACCTGATCTAGAGACCTTAGTGAAAGGAGTTGAAATCAAATCAGGTGACAGAGAAGGAGAAGAGGGAGAAACAAAAATAAAAAAATTTTTAAGACGCATCCCCAAAGATCCTATGACCGCCAATGGAGAATGGGGGCTGAGGTCCTATCAGGATGATTATGATTCAAACACTTGGGGAGGGGAAAATATTTATGATGTCTACTCCCAAAGTGAAGGAACAGCCATTGATGAAACAAAATACAAAGACTGGTAAACACAGATCTAAGAGTCGTCTCAACAGAAAATCCCTAAAGATCCAAACTCGATCTCTATCAGGAAGAAATGGATTCACATTGATAGAAATTATGATTGTGTTTGCCCTCATAGGAATACTGGTGGCTATGGGAATTCCTCAGTTCAAATACGCAGCACAAAGAGCCAGAGAAGCAACTCTAAAAGAAAATCTTTTTATAATGAGAAAGCTTCTCAACCAATTCTGTATAGATAAAGGCAGATACCCTGACTCTATACAGGTTTTGGTCGAGGAAGAATACTTAATGAAAATCCCAAAAGACCCCATTACAAAATCATCGGAAACATGGGTGGAAGTCAAGGAAAACCTTACCACTGAGGAACTTATGGAAGGTAAAATGCCCGGAGTCATTGATGTGCATTCTGGATCTGAAGAAATAAGCATTGACGGTACTCCTTACAACACCTGGTAGGTTTTTCATACTAACCATGCAAAAATATTCTTCTGAAACCTCTCATAAAAATTTAAACTCTCATTTAACATCCCGCACACGCCGTTATGATTCAGGCTATATGATACTGCTTCTTGTATTGGCTGTGTTTGTGTTAACCATTGGACTGATGGTGGCAGTTCCGGTATGGCAAACCCAGATCCAGAGGGAGAAGGAAGAAGAGCTCATTTTTAGAGGGAAGCAGTATGTGGAATCCATACGTCTATTTCAGCAGAACAATCCCGGAGCTTTTCCAAAAAGTCTGGAGGAGCTTACTGAAGAAAAATGCATCCGTAAACTGTATAAAGACCCTATGACAGAATCAGGAGAATGGAATATTATTCTTATTTATCCAGGGGTGTCCTCCAAACAGGGGGCTTCTCCTCAAAAAGTTTTGATCGCTTCTCAAACAAACCTTAATTCTATGGACAATCCCCAAATCATAGGAGTGGTCAGTCAATCAAAAAAAAATTCAAAAAAAATCTATATGGATCAGGAAACTTATGACAAATGGCTTTTTTTCTACGGCCAGGACCCTGAGAAAATGCCTGAAATAGTGTATTTCAGTCAACTAGAACAATAAACATGGACTCTATTCTGATCATTGCCTGTGAAAACTCAGCCGAAAACTATGGGGCAGACTTGGTTAGAGAATTCAGGCATTTTCATCCGGGAATGCATTTCTATGGAATCGGTGGAAAGCAGATGCAGGAGAATGGAGTAGAGCTTCTTTTTTCAATCCAAGATCTCTCTTTTATAGGAATATTTGAAATCATTTTTCATATCCCCCGTATATTGAGAATTTTAAACACCATCACAAAACAAGCAAAAAAAAGAAATACAAAGGCTGCGGTGTTGATAGACTCGCCTGATTTTAATCTAAGAGTAGCCAAAAAATTAAAAAAAAAATCTCTTCCTGTGCTGTATTATGTAAGCCCCACTGTTTGGGCCTGGAGAAAAAACAGGCTTCAAGCCATAAAAAAGCACACCAGCAAGATGATGCTTATCTTCCCATTTGAAGAAAAAATATACAAAGATGAACAAATACCCGCCGCATTTGTGGGCCATCCTCTGGTCAAAAAGGTCCGTGTCTCTCTTTCTAGACAGGCCTTTTTTGCAAAACATGAAATAAAAGACACTAAAAAACTCATCACTCTGCTTCCAGGAAGCCGTCAAAGTGAAATCAAGCGTCATCTACCTGTCCTGGTCGAAGCCCTTGACTTGATCAAAAAAAAGCATGACTGTCAATTTGTTTTAAAACTTTCTGATAATATTGACAGAGAAGAAATCAAGGAATATTTCAAGGGCCATTTTTCTCCCGTTAAAATACTGACACAAGATGGATACGAAGCCATGGCTTACAGTGACCTTGTTCTTTCTGCCTGCGGAACAGCAAACCTGGAAACAGCCCTTCTGGAAACTCCCCTTATTTCATTTTACCGAATCTCTCCCCTTTCCTATATCACCGGGAAGAAATTAGTAAAAATAAGATACTTCAGTATTGTTAACATCATTTCAGGAAAAGAAGTCATTCCTGAGCTGATTCAGAAAGATTTCAATCCAGAATCTGTATTTGAAAAGGCTTCACAAATACTTGATTTCTCTGAAATTCGAAATAAAATGATCACTGAATTCAAAAAAATTAAACAAGAACTCGGCGATAAAGACGCCGCATCAAACGCTGCCAAAGAACTGGAACAACTCCTATTTAAATCCTCAGCTTAGTTCCCTTCTTATTTGAGAATAAATTCAAGCCTATCATACAATTCCAAGTCATATTCTTCAGAATATCCTTGTTTTATTTCCAGAACATATTTTGAGAAAACAGGAGGAGCGTATGAGGGACAGTCCTCAGTCTTGCAAGGAGGAACATTTTTTTCTATATGAACGATCCTTTTGTCCCTATCAAGCCAGATTATATCTATACTGAATTTCATGTTCTTCATCCAAAAAGAATGAATCCCTTCCCTTTCAAACACAAACAGCATTCCCTGGTCTGGATTGATGCATTCACGTAACATCAAACCTAACTGCCTTTCCTGATCTGTAACAGCTAGTTCAGCATAAATAACTTCTCCTCCAGGTAAAAAAACTTGAGTGTATTTATCTGATGGAAAAAGCAGACTAAAAAACACTAGCGATACAATTATCAATGATAAAGGCTTGCCTTTCATTTTTTTCCTTAACTCCTTATTAATTATCACATCTATAACTCATATATATCTTTATAAGATCTGAATTCATTGGATGGACACCAAAGGAACAAATCGAACAGGAAGCAGCTTTTTCTTTTTGATCTTTTGTTCTGTCTTTTCAAACAAAATTAGGTTTTGAAAGGTATGACCGACAGGAATGATCATTCTTCCTCCTACTTTAATCTGCTCTTTAAGAGGTTCCGGAGTTTCAGGGGGAGCTGCAGTCACAATAATGGCATCATAAGGGGCATACTCTTTCCATCCCAATGTTCCATCACCTACTCTGTATTTAACATTATGGTATCCCTTTTTTTGAATGATATGCTGGGCTTTTTCTGCCAGTTCTTCGTACACTTCGACTGTGTAAACTTCCTTAGCCAGTTCAGCGAGTATGGCAGCCTGGTATCCTGAACCAGTTCCTATTTCCAGAACTTTTTCTCCACCTTTTAGTTCAAGGGCTTGAGTCATATAGGCGACAATATAAGGCTGTGAGATAGTCTGCCCCCCTCCGATCGGAAGGGGCTCATCATCATAAGCATTTGGCTTTAAATTATCAGGGACAAACTGATGCCTTTCGATTTTTTTCATGGCTTCCAGTACTCTGTTGTCTTTGATTCCCCTGTTTCTAAGTTGGACTTCCACCATCTGTTTTCTCTTTTTTTTATAATCAATTCCACTCATATTTAACCTGACCTATTCATAAAAAAATGGCGATGTTTTTATTATCAATTTATTTTCAGCGATATACAAGGTTTTTTCAAAAATGACGATTGGAACTATTTTCCTGTTTAGGTATTTCATTCTAATCGCCATTTTTTTACCATTAAGGCGAGCCGATCTGAAATTCAGATATGGCTTGGGCTCCGTTCAGATTTTTAACGCCATTCTTCTTCGTTTTTCTCGGCGGCTCCGTAACTCCCCCCGTCCGTGGGTCAAACATACTCGCCGCCCGGCTTTGCCGGATACCCTCAAAAAACTCATCAGAAGGCTAAATCTTCAATGTCGCTTCAGCCACACCTGAATTTCATCAAGCTTACAACCTCGACTCGTGAATAATCCAGGTTAAATAGATCTCTGTGATTATGGGAAAATAACGCTCTGTCTTTAATATAATTTTTTATCAATAAAATATCAAATATAAATGAAAAGATACTCAGGTAGGGCAAGGTATCGGCGTTTTTTTACAAACAACCTATATGTAAAATGGGTTGTTTGCGAGTCAAGCTTGCGGAAGATGCAAGGCACGGCTCATGAAGCCGTGGTACTTCACTGCGAATGAGCCGTAACGACGCAGATGCCGCAAGATCGGCTCGCCTGAAAGGGAAAATCAGCCTGCATAAAATGAAATATTTACAAGAAAAGACAAACTTTTCTTTGTTTG
>JAWLEN010000120.1:0-7025 GCA_041686095.1 Candidatus Aminicenantota bacterium | reverse complement strand
TCATTGACCCTGCTGAGTCCAAAAGGAACCCATCAAAAAACAAAAATGCTGGAAGAGATCAACTCCCTAGGCAAAGGGATCCGATCCATTCCTGTATCCTTGAACCTTCAAGGGCTTGAAGTCTTTGCCCAAAGGTGAGGTCAAGCTATTCTAAGCAAAAGGCTGGTCAATGGATGGAGAAGGCTGGGAGAAATATTTGGGTCCTTGTTCGGTAACATAAAAGCAGTCCTCCAGTCTTATCCCGTATTCTCCTGGCAGCACCAGCATGGGCTCATTACTGAAACACATTCCGAGTTCCATAGGACGTTTGTTTCCTTTAACCAGATTGATCCATTCATGGCCGTCCAAACCGATTCCATGCCCTGTTCGGTGGGGACATCCGGGAAGCCCATATCCACCAGGAAATCCATAATCCTTATACACCTTGCGGGGAGCTGCATCCACTTCCTCACAGGGCACCCCTAATCCTGCTTTTTCAAACCCAGCGGTCTGGGCTTTTTTTGCCAAGTTCCACATCTCTGTCTGCCTTTGGGTGGGCTCTCCGAACACAATGGTCCTGCTGATATCAGATCTGTAGCCATCCACACTGCAGCCTCCGTCCATAAGAACGATGTCTCCTTCTTTGAGCTCTATCCTCTTCACACTTCCATGGGGGTTTGCCGAAGCTTCAGCGATTTGAGCGCCGATCCCTCCACTGACACCCAGGGCTTGATGGGCGGCTGAAGAGATGGCACTGAAATCCTCCTTAGTCATTCCTTTTTCAAGCAGTGCTACTGAGGCTTTATAGGCTTCGATAGTGATATCAGATGCTTTCTGCATGAGAGCTATCTCAGCAGAAGATTTTCGAACCCTCAACTCAACAGTCACCGGATCGGCACTCACATATTCCAGATGAGGAGCCTGTTTACGGATTCCATCAAACAGGAAATAACGGACTCTTTCTTCCATGCCGATTCTACCAGAACGGATTCCTCTGTCCTTAAAAGCTTGTGCGACTCTTTGGAAAGGACTTTCATATTCCTCCCAAGTCCTGATATCATCACCAAACCGGATCAGTTCTCTGGCTCTGTCTTCTTCAAAGGCAGGACAGATCCATACCAGATCTCCATGGGCGGGAAGAACAGCAGCAAACATCCTTTCGCTTTTCCACCATTCCAACCCTGTAAAATAGAACAGACTTGACCCGGGTTCAAGGTACATGGCTTCAAGTCCGTTTTCTTTCATCAAGCGCCTGGCTTTTTCCATACGTTGAATCCGTTCCTTATCGGAAATAGGGACCACATCATCTGTCATGGATCTGAGCTGACTTAGAGGATCTGATATTTTTTGTTCACTCTTGTTTGAAGAGCAGGATGAATCCAATAAAGCCACTCCCGCAGAACAAACTCCTAATTTGATAAAATCTCTTCTTTTTACGGCCATAAAAATCCTCCTGTATTATTTTCTTGCTTTTTATTTCTCTCCCATATACCCAGAAGACGTCTGCGGCCCCATAAACTATTGACTTCAAACACAGCGATAGCCTCCTCATAAATATCAATAATATTGAAAGAGTTCCCAAATATACTCCGCTGGTACACACTGCTTAATGAGTTGGCATTGACTACAATGGTGTTTTCAACCCTCGCAGCAAAGGGATGAGAAGATGTGCCGGTCAGTATAAGATCAATTTGAGCATCCACAAGCTCGCGCAATAGATCCCCGCTGTCCTCCAAAAGACCTTTCTCCCTGCTGTGAGGAATGGGGAGCACATTATGATGAATGAATACTGCTTTCAAATTCTCTGGGGACCGAAGCTTTCTGAGTAAAACTTTCCTCTGGCTTGGCCCCACGATTCCCTCATGAGAATCATATTGAGCAGAAGATACCCCTTGAAACAGTATTTTTCCATTTGAAAATCTCTGGTCAATGCCGCCAAAATAAGTAGGAAAAAGATAATATCCGAGGAAATTGATATCACGTCCTGCTGGGGTATAAACAATGGGAAATTTAAGTTCTGTCAGATAGCTTACTGCCTCATCATAATCTTTAGCAATGCCTTCTTTGACTATCCCTCCGCAGTGAACCATAAGATCAGGTTCCAGTCCTTTTATGGTATCCATGGCGTTCGTGAAATTACGTTTTAAAAAAGCACTTGATTCAGAAATCAATGTGTTGGCTGTATGCACAGCTCTGAACTTTCTATCACCCAAATCGGAAAAAATACGTTTTTCCCGCTTTGGAAAAGAATAAGCCTGTGTTTTTCCGTCAATCCTAATGGTCCTCACTTTTCTGGCTTTTTGATCGATATCTATAATATTGTATGAATTAACATCTCCACACCGGGTTTTTGTAGCGCTTGTGGTTCCTGCATTGATGAATACTGTATTCTCAATCTGGTATATATTCGGGTAATGACGATGGCCTGAAAGAACGAGGTCAACATCCTCTTTTAAAATAATATCCAGCATATCTCCTGCGTTATAGAGGACATTTCTTTCTCTACCAGCCATAGGAATGGGAATCACATGATGATGGATGGCTATTATTTTTATCAGCTTCTCACTGTAATCATTCAGAGCTTTCCGCATCAAATTGAACTTCACCATCCCCATACGGCCCTGGTCCTTATCTTCCATAGCACTGTTCACATAGATGACCACAGCATCCCCCAGGTCCCGCACTCCATCTAAGGGACCTATATATTCTTCAAAAAGAGAAAGCCCCCCTGATCGGGCGTCGTGATTTCCAGCCAGCACAATATAAGGAATATCAATACCAGATAGAATTTCTTTCGCCTGGATGAACTGCTCTCTTCTTCCTCCCTGAGTAAGATCTCCGGAATGAATGATCAAATCATATTTATCCCTTTTAACTTCTTCCAAAGTTTGATCTAAGGCCTCTTTACAGAAATCTAAAGCGCCTCCTATGTGAGTATCTGAGATGTGGAGAATCCTCATCTTACTCCCTTGAAATAAATGTTTCCAGCTTCTGTCTGACCATATGCTCAAGGTCCCGCAAAGTGACGATGCCCACCACTTTGCCTTTTTCTGTTACCAGTAAATGTTTAATCTTATTTTTAGACATGGTTTCAAGCACTTCTCTCACAGAAGAGCTTATATCCACTGTGATTAAGTCAGTGGTCATTATTCTCTCCATCTTAACATCGGGAGTGAGTCCTTGGGCTACCGCTCGCTTTACATCTGTGTCAGTCATAAAACCCACAACTCTGTCATGGTTGGTCACCACCAAAGAGCTGATATTAAACTCCACCATCTTGGAAACGCCCTCCCTGAAAGAAGCATTTTGGCTCACTCCTATAAGCCGTTTGGTTACAATCTCCCTGATCGGTCTTTTTAAGTCATAAACAGCAGGATAACGAAGATTCATTTGTTGAACTCCTCCAATTTAGTGATGATATCATCCATGATGGTGCGGATCGTGTTGTCGATGTCATCATTTTCAATAATCATAATTCCCTTTTCCTCAGCCATATCTTTAATAAAAGATTGAATCTCACGGATATTTTTCATCTGATCCACATAGCGCTCAGGATCCCGGCGGCTTCCCTCAGACCGATAATAAATCTGCTGAATATGACTTTGGACATCTGATAAATGAAGAATATAATGAAAGCAGTACATATCGTTTTTTTCGTCTTCAAGATCAATATAGCCAGGCACAAGATGAATTCCATTGATCATGGTGTGAATTCCTTCTTTCACTCCTCTTTCAATAAAGGCATGGACTCCTTCAGCCACTGAATTGACCTGTTGAGTGAAGGCAAAAATAAGACTTTCTTTAACATAGGGATTTTCCAGTCTTTTGCCCGCTATAAAGCTTGACTCATGAAGAATAGGCATGAAATTATAAGGAACCATGTATCTCATAATCTCCCTTATCCCATCAGAACCTATGGAACGGGTTATTTCCAATCGGTGAGCCACTTCAGCGGCAATGGTCGATTTCCCAACTCCGGTCCCTCCACCAATCATAATCACTAAAGGCTTGCGCAAATACTTGATTTCCCTGGTTATTCGATAATACCTCTCTTCAGTTTCATATCCTCGAACAAGAAGACATTCACAAACCAAATTTTTTATGTAACTGCTGGCCACTTCATCCTTTTCTTTGCCTTTAACCTTCCTTTGAATCTCATTGACGATCTCATAGATCTCGCTCATTGGTATTCCTGTTCGAGTGATGGACTTGGCCAGGATGCCTTTTGAAAAAGGATACCTTTTTTTTCCCTTGACGACCTCTGTCATTTTATCCCCCTTTTAAAGCAGAATCACACAAATTGATCACGGCTTTCTCAAAACTTTTAACATTACCCCCGACCAGCACTGATTTGTTGTGCATAAAAACAATATCACAACCCTGTGTTTTGGCTGCTTTGGCAGCCACATCTATGGAAGCGGCTTTTATCTCAGTAAGCAGCACATCTGCTTTTTGAAGCCCTTTCTTTAAGTCACGCCCCAGCTCTTTTCTGTTTGATAAATTTGTTGAAACCCCCACTACAGAACAGTGGTATGTTTCTTCCACATAGCTCTTCAATTTATCTTTCATTACAGGATTTGCTGTCAACGCCATAAAAACTCTTTTTCCCGATATTTCACCGTGAGGCTCCGGTCTGAAAACAGTCAACGCAATTTTCATTTTAGGGAAAAACTTGGCTATTTCTTTTTCCATCTGATTGACTTTCTCTCTGCTGGCAATAGGTTCTTCGCACATAGTCATCACAGTCATTTCTGATCGCATAAGACGATACTCTCCAAAAAAACCTGTGACATGCCTTATGGGTTGGGCTGCGCCTACCACCACAATAGATTTGTCAGTAAACACAGGAGGCAGAGTCGGTCCTGATCCTTCCATGACCACAAAATGCTGAGGCATTTCATTGGCTTTTCTGGCTCCTTCCAAAACATTGGATAAAAAAGGACTTCCTGCCATACCTCCCCCGCATCTCCGGCATCCAACTGTAGGAACCCTAGCCAGAACCGCATCTTCCCAATAATCAGAGGCAGCGTGTCCTCCCTTATCTGCGATACTAATGAGCAAGTCCGCAGATATTTCCAGCTCTTTAGGCACAATTATTTCCGGTTCTGGAGGGCCTCCCCTGCCCATGGCCACCACCACTGGATCAAATCCTTGTTTGTCAAGAAGACGGGCAATGGTCACGCTGACTGCGGTTTTTCCCACCCGCTTTGCTGTTCCAATAATACTCAAACTCGGTTTTTCTAAAATCTTTTTTCTTAGAGGAGGCAGAAATTTAAAATCAGCTCCTATATAAGCAACATCTTCGAATAAAAGATGTGAGGCAATTCGAAACCGGTCATCATAATCAACCACTGGTTCATCTGACAGGTCCACCACCACTTCACATTTCATTTCTCTAACCGCCTCTTGTAGAATACGGAGTGTTTCCTTAAAAGAATCCCCTCCTATATAAATCTTGTATCCATTCTGACCGCTTTGGAGTTCCTCAAGGGCATTTTCGACTTTTTCTGTTCCCCCTATGAACATGATGCCTCCTACTTTCCCTCCTGACTTTCCAAGCTCACTTAAAGTCCACTTTGTTACAGGAGGATAATGCTCACCGTCGACCAGACAAAACAGCCTTTTTCCTTTTATGAAGTTTTTATCAACCATCAATTCATTCCTTAGCCTGACCTATTCATAAAAAAATGGCGATGTTTTTATTACTAATCTATTTTCAACGATATACGAGTTTTTATCAAGGACTATGTTTCGAATGTTTTTTTATGTTGACATTTTTTATTTTAATCGCCATTTTTTTACCATTAAGGCGAGCCAATCTTACAGCATCTGCTTCGTTACAGGGCATTCGAAGTGAAGGACCACGACTTCATGCCCTGTGCCTTGCATATGCAGCAACCTCGACTCGTGAATAATCCAGGTTAGTTAGAGGATACTCAATATTAATATTATAATATGCCCAGATTCAAACAAATGGAATTCTGCTCTTTTGAACAGAATAGACCCTGAAAACATATTTATCTTCCTTCCCAGATTATAATACAATTACCCGTTTATATTAACCCCTTATATAAATCCATATTACAAGGAAGAATAATTCCGGTCGTTTTTTTTGCAGAGTAAATGCAGAAGGATCTGGACAGCCACCGGAATATTCAGAATGAGCGTTGACTTCTTTTTTATCTTCATCCACCATTTTTGATAAATTAATAGATCCTAAATTACTGCTTTCTTTTTGTTCCTAAATTTTATATATATGTTCACAGATATTCTTTACTGAAGGAGGTAATAGTGAAAATAAACCGGCGTGATTTTATTAAAAAAAGCGCTTCTTTGAGTGCTTTTTCCTTTTTAGGATTAGGGTTAACATGCGGCTGCAAAGACACACAAACCCCCACAGATAAAAATACAGTTGATATAGATATATCTGTAGCTCAAGGAGAAGATTACTCGGCCAACACCATGAGAGCTGTGGAAAACTTAGGAGGCATGGAAGTGTTTGTTCCCAAAGGTTCAAAGATAGCGATTTTAGCCAATCCCCAGAGAAATAATCCGGGAGCCTTCACTAAACCCGATATTCTCAGAGCAGCCATTCAAATGTGCCAACAATCAGGAGCGGCAAGCATAACCTGCATCAGTCAGCTTCCGGATCAGAATTGGGAGGCCACTGGTTTAAAAAAGGTAGTGGAGGACGAAGGAGCCAACCTTATCATTGTTGATAAAAGCGATGATTCTCAATTCAGGACTGTTCCCGTTCCCAAAGGAAAAATCCTGACTGAGGCTCAAATCATGAACGAATTTTTTAACTATGATGTGTTCATTGATATGCCCATCACCAAAGATCATGCCGGCAATAAATTCACTGGGACCATGAAAAATCTGATGGGACTGAGCTCCCCAAAGACAAACCGCTCTTTCCACAAAAAAGGATGGCAGACAGATATCAATGCCATCGACCATTTGGAGCAGTGCATCGCTGATCTGAATACCATAATCCAGCCTGATCTCTGTATAGTGGATGCCACAGAATTCATCACCACCAACGG
>JAWLEN010000119.1:0-7027 GCA_041686095.1 Candidatus Aminicenantota bacterium | reverse complement strand
TATTCTCATTTTCTGCCTGTAAAAAAGAAGGTGAAAGAATAAATCCAAAAACCAGAAAACCAATGATCAAATATTTTGTGTGATTTTTTATCTCCATAACTCCTCCTCTCTAATGATTTATAATTCAATCTAGAATAGATTTCAATCAATTGTTTTCCTCATTTTTGAACATCCATTTTCATTTGTTTTTATATAAATATATAAAATAAAATCAACCTAAAATCCAATTCCTTTTAAAATATTTGATACATGCATGAGGCTCTAGACTTTTTCCCGCTTAATAATATATGATTTCAATGTTTTTAGAGAAAAAAACATGAACAAAAATGATATCCTTTATAAGATGGGAATGACATTGAAAGTCTTTTAAGGCTGTTCGGCCCCCGCCTCCTCAAGCTCAGCTCTCTATAGCAGCTGAGAAACAATCAGAGTATATATGATATTCTAAACTCCCCTAGATCAGGGACAAGGGGGGATTTCTATTCTTTGCGCGGCACTATTAGACTGATTTTCTGATGTTCTCTCTTTTTCGTGGGTTTCTTGTTGACTGAAGGTGATTTTAGTGTGTATTATAATTGATAGAGTCGCTTAGAGGATGGGAATTTGATGAAATTAAAAACAGGGCTTCTTTCTTTAATCTTTAATAAGAAAGGGATTATTGAAATCATTGTTTTGACTCTCTTTCCCCGGGATGCTTCCGGCAGCATGAACGCTAAATTATCCAGCGGTGAACTTAAAATAACCGCAGCCAAAAAAGCAGGGGCTTTTAAGGTGATTGTGGAAGCCCGGGAAGCAGGAAAAGGAGTGGGGATTTTTTGAAAATCAGCAGCAGAATCTCATTCTGCGTTGGGGAGTCAATGTGAATTTGGGTCCTGCTTTTTGATTTGTTTCATATCCCCTTTTAAGACAAAAAGATTCCATCACGGAATGGGAGATGCTTACATTGGGAAGATTTGCATTGAAATTTAGGTGCTTACAATATAGCATAAAGGAGCAAACCCTATGCCCATAAAAACAAGCCCAGCAAAGGTTGCTTTCTTATCATTACTGGTACTGAATCTTATTGTCTTTCCTTGCCTTTATGCTAATGATCTCCACTTGTGGTTTAGAAACATCTCTATTAAAGAGGGACTTTCTCAAAATTCGGGGAATTGCGTTATTCAAGACAAATATGGTTTCATATGGTTCGGAACAGAGGATGGACTCAATAGATATGATGGGCATGAGTTTGTGGTCTTTGAAAATGATCCAGATAATCCTCATTCAATCGCAGACAGTTATATCCTGTCTATTTTTGAAGACAGCCGGGGAATACTCTGGGTGGGAACCTATAACGGCGGCCTGAATAAATATCATAGAGAAAAGAATGAATTCATCTCCTACACCCATAAGGAAAACGATCCCTACAGCTTAAGCAACAACCATGTTCTTTGTATATGTGAGGACAGTAATGGTTTTTTATGGATAGGAACCCAGGAGGGACTGAATCGTTTTGACCCAAAAACAGAAAAGTTTATTCATTTTAAAAATGATCCTGCATCTCCAGAAAGCCTAAGCAGCAGTAAGGTGAATGCTGTTCTTGAAGATAGCCAAGGAGCTTTGTGGGTGGGAACAGAAAATGCCCTAAACCGATTTAATAGAGAAAAAAAGACCTTTGAAAAATATTTTCACAGCCCCACTGATAATAAAAGTTTATCCAATAACACCGTAACATGTATCTATGAAGATACAGATGGAATTCTATGGGTAGGGACTGAAAAAGGCTTGAATAGGTTTGATCCGAGTTCAGAAGATTTTGTCAATTACCTTTCTTTGGTTAATGATCCTCGCTCATTGTCTAACAATAGGATACGTTCAATCTGTGAGGATAAGAGCAGTGCTTTGTGGGTGGCCACTTACGGAGGAGGCCTCAATCGGCTGGATAAAAAGAACCATGAATTTACCCATTGGGAAGAGAAGGTGGGCGATGACGACGGTTTGAGTAATAATTTCACTCAAACTCTTTATAAAGACAAATCAGGCCTTTTGTGGGTGGGAACATTTGGTGCGGGATTTGACCGGTTTGATCCAAAAGGGAGAAAATTCATCCACTATAAAATAAGCGATCAAAACACGGATGGAATTTTGGCCAATAATGTGTTTTCCATCTATGAAGATCGGGATAATATTTTGTGGATCGGAACTTATGGAGGAGGATTGTACCGATTCGACCGAAAATCAAATGAAATTAAAAATTATATCCATGATCCGGGTGATCCCTACAGCATAAGCAGCAATAATGTCCGGACTATTTGTGAAGGCGAAAAAGGAAGTCTCTGGGTTGGGACATATGATGGTTTGAATAAGTTTAATAAAGAGAGCGAAAAGTTTGTGCGCTTTGTTCATGAGGAGGATCATCCAAACTGCCTCACTAATAATTATATTAGGGAAATTTACATAGATAATTCGGGCTGGCTCTGGATAGGAACCTTGGGCGGAGGGCTTAATAAGCTCAATCCTGAAACTAATGAGTTCTTTCACTACGTTTCCGAGCAAGATGAACCCAACAGCATTAGCGGAAATAGAGTGGTGTCCATTTTAAAAGACAGTGAGAACTATATCTGGGTTGGGACTGGTTCTGGATTGAACAAATTCGATCCAAAGAGTGAAAAGTTTATTTGCTATAAGCATAACAGAAGTGATCACCGTAGCTTAAGTAACGACCGGGTCCTTTGTGTTTTTGAAGACAGCAAAGGATGGATCTGGGCAGGAACTTATGGAGGAGGACTCAATAAATTTAATAAAAGATCAGGAAAGTTCACTCATTATAAAAAAGAGGACGGACTGCCCAATAATGTCGTGTATGGAATTTTAGAAGATGGTGAAGGATTCCTCTGGTTGAGTACAAATCGAGGAATCGCTAGGTTTAACCCCGAAAAGGAAATCTTTCGAAATTTTGATGTTCATGACGGGCTCCAGAGTAATGAATTTAATTCCGGAGCCTATTATAAAAACACCAGGGGAGAGTTGTTTTTTGGAGGCATCAATGGATTCAATGTATTCTATCCTGAAAACATCCATAAGGGCCAATATATCCCTCCAGTGGTTTTTACAGATTTTCAGGTATCATATCGTTCTGTTTCTGTAAGTGAGAAAGTGAATGGAAATTTGATCCTCACCAAATCAATCACTGAAACGGAAAGCATTAAAATCTCGTATAAAGAACGAATTATAACTTTCAAATTCGCTGCTCTTCATTTTGTGACTCCAGAAGGAAACAGTTTTGCTTATAAAATGGAAGGTTTTGATGACCACTGGAATTATGTAGGGAATAAAAATTTGGCCACTTACACCAATTTGCCGCCAGATAAATACACTTTCAGAGTAAAGGCTTCCAATCCGGATGGAGTCTGGAATGACGAAGGAACAGCGGTCGGTTTGACCATAACCCCTCCTTTTTGGCAGACCTGGTGGTTCCGGGGAACAGCGGTTTTGTTCTTAATATTTCTGGTATTCGCTGCTTATAGAATAAGGACCATGGATATAAGAAAAAGAAACAAAATTCTTGAAGAGATCAATATAGAGCTGAACGAACAGATCGAAGAACGGAAAAAGGCTGAAAGAGAGCTTAAAAAAACCCACCAAGAACTGGAAAGAAAGGTAGAGGAACGCACTTTTGAATTGAGGGAAGCCAACAAAGAATTAGAAAAGTCCTTAAAGGAAAAAGAGGTTCTGCTTAATGAAGTTCATCACCGGGTAAAAAATAATATGCAGATTATATCCAGTTTGCTCAGGCTGCAGAGCAGGAAAATTAAAGATAAAAAGGCGTTTAGTGTTTTTCAACAGAGCCAAAACCAGATTAAATCCATGGCTCTTATCCATGAGAAATTATATCAATCAAAAAGTTTCTCGAATATTGATTTTGGAAGCTATATAAAGAAAATGATTAGGCATCTGGTTAATATTTATCATGAGAAGGAAGTGAAAATTAAGCTCAGTATCCATACAGAAGAGATTTATCTCGACATAAACAGAGCCATTCCCTTGGGTCTGATAATAAATGAGTTGGTGACCAATTCTTTGAAGTATGCTTTTTCTCAAGGGGAGGAAGGTGAGATATATGTCCATATGACTAAAAGTGGAGAAGGAAAACACACACTTTTAGCAGGAGATACCGGGAAAGGGATCCAAGCAGACAAAGATGTTTTTGACTCAGAAACTTTGGGGATTCAACTTGTTCAAGACCTGGTAAGACAATTGAATGGAACTATTGAGTTGGAAAAAGATAAAGGATTAGCTTTTAAGATTGTATTCTGATTACTAGGAATTGAAAAAATGACCAAAAAAGCAAGAACCGTACTTCTGCTATTCTTCTGCATCATCTTTTTAAATCCAGGCCTGTATGCTGATTTAGACACCCAAAAAGAGCATCAGGGCTACACCCCTATCACTTATGCTTTGAATCTGGCGGTAAAAGATTTTCCAGATGATAAAGATAAACAAAGGACCATTTTACTGGTGAGCGATGGAAAAGAAACCTGCGAAGGAGATCCTTGTGTCACAGAGCTCTATCCTGGAACCGTGACGGTCAAATCAGCCAGTTTTAGCGGACACAATATCTATGATAAAAACGGGAATAAAATAGAAAGTGTGGATGCCACTGCCAATTGGATTCCTCTGCCTCCAGGTGATTATGTTGTGGAAATCGATGGAAAAAAGATTGAATTTTCCTTAAAACAAGGGGAAGATAAAGTATTTAAGAGAGAATGACCTGGGAATTCCTTTTATCGAATTTGAGCAAGGGATAGAAACAATAATCCATCATTATTTGAAATCAAGCCGGCTTTCCTGAAGCACGATCACAGCAGCTGGCAGAGAATGAGCTAAATAGATAAGTCCTGCCACCACAATCCAAAGACCCGATGTATTTTCAGTAATGAAAGTCCTGGAATCAAAAAGTGTTATGCTCAAAAGAGAGAGAACAATAAGAGAAAGAACAACCACAGTAAAAATTGAATAGGCTTTTTGAAGACTTTTTCTTGCCACCGCCAGCTCCCGTTCATCCATGTGCTCACTTTTCCGGTGCACAAAACTCCAGACTCCGGTCTTGAAATAAATTTTAATCATACTCCATAAAAGCAGTCCCAGCGTTATAAAACCAGGTAACAGAAACAGGATTCGGTTTTCGCCGATGACAGTCCACATCAAGAAAAAAACAGTCAGCCCAAGCATTGCCAGGTTAAAAACCACATAAAAAGTTCGATATCCCTTACTCAGTTGTTTTTCCATATGTATTCGTCTCCTTTTCCAGTAAAATTTTTTCAATGGATTTCATCGGCTTTGTCGAGAAAACCATATCAACAGGAAGATTGAAAAATTCGCTGATACGAAAAGCCAAATCTAAACTGGGATTGTACTCTTCCCGTTCCAAATAGCCCACTGTCTGGAAATTCACTCCAATCTCCCTGGCCAGCTCTTTGCGGGAAATACCTCTGCTTTTTCTTAAAATCGAGATACGGTTGTAAATTTTCCTATTCTTCATTTTTATTATACAATTTGTTGTAATTTTACAACATTCTATATATAATATACATCTTAATGAGCCGATGTCAAGTAAAGTTTTTGTTTCTTTTTATGAATGCCTCCATTATATTTATGGAGATCAAATCACAATGAATGGAATTTAATATGAATATCAAACATTTTTTTGTCATCTTCCTAACCTTTTTTATTGGATTTTGTTTTTCCTGCGGCCATAAAAATGAATCAGGTTTGAAACTACCGGAACCCACAGGTCCTTTTGATGTGGGGACAGCCTGGTTTTATTTCACTGATTCCTCTAGACTCGAAATATTCACCCAAGATCCGGATGATTTCCGGGAACTTGCTGTGAGAGTCTGGTATCCGGCAATGGTAAAAAAGACTGACAAACCAAGCCCTTATATTGAACACACTGCTGTCCTTCCTGAACAGGGAATTTCAGATAAAATCCGCGCTTCCCTTGATAAACTGAATGAACGCCTGAAATCTATTAAAACTCACTCATATAAAAACGCACCTGCGGCCGTGGAAGCTGATCCATTTCCTGTTGTGCTGTACTCTCATGGTTTTTGGGCAGGGATGAACCAGAGCACACTATTGATGGAAGAACTGGCAAGCCAGGGATTTGTGGCCGCAAGCATTGGGCATTCATTTGAAACCAACAGTGTGACCAAACCTGACGGCAGTCTGATCCAGTTCAATCCCCTCAATCCTGAGCTGATGCTGAGGAACAAGGAACGCCAGAAAGCCCTCCCTCTAGAACTCGCCATCACCCAGACTTCTGATCCTGAGGAGCTTGATTCCCTTTTTCATAAAATCAAGGAAGCCCGTCCCAAAATTCAGGAAAGCATCAATATATGGGCTGAAGACATCAGCTTTGTCATTGATAAATTCCAAGAACTCAACAAAGAACATGAACTCTTCAAAAATAGACTCGACCTCAAACACATTGGGGTGTTCGGCCATTCATTCGGAGGAGCCGCCTCAGGCCAAGCCTGTTTGATAGATCCTAGAATAACTGCGGGTATCAATATGGACGGTCTTCAGGTCGGGGATATGAGTGAAAAACCCATTGAGAAGCCCTTTATATTCATGCACCATGATAATCCACAAGCAATCAATAAAGCTCCCAATATTAATCTGTTTAATCGCGCCCAGGGACCTGCCTATCTCATGGTCATTGAAGGCAGCGGCCACTATAATTTTTCTGATTTCTCTCTTCCCATTATCGCTGAGGTTGTGCCGGCTCCCAAAAGGGCTATGGGTCGCATTGAAGGACAGCGGTTTATCAAAATACTGAATGACTGCGTTGTGTATTTCTTCAATATATATTTAAAAAATGATACCCGCTTATCCATCGAGAAAGCCTCTCAAAAATATCCGGAAATCAAACTCAAAACCAATAATATTCAAAATTAATATCCCAAAAATTCCTAAATTCTGTAAGCCCTCTCTCATTTTTCGATAAAAAAATTATCGCACCGAAAAATTTACCCCTGTGTGAGAT
>JAWLEN010000118.1:0-7134 GCA_041686095.1 Candidatus Aminicenantota bacterium | reverse complement strand
GCTTGAGCCTCGAGAACAAACCGGTCTTTGGCCTCATTGTTACGCATGAGCTCAGAAGGCAGGAACTTGAGAGCAACGTTTCTTTTGAGCTTTATGTCCTCTGCTTTATACACAATCCCCATCCCGCCTCTTCCCACCACTTTGTCAATTTTGTATTTTTTTGCAAGAACGGTTCCCTTCTGCAATTCTCCGATGGGGTGTACGATAGTTCTGGTATGTGATAAGAAAGTTCTATCTTCCGGATGAATAGGTGTCCCGCATTTCGAGCAGAATTGGGAATCATCTGAAATTTCGGCCTGACATTTGGGGCATATCATGCTTATTCTCCTCTCATCGGCGATAACTTAACAATTAATGAGAAATTAGTCAATTTAGGTAATGTTGCTAAATGTAATATTCCCCACCGGTTTTCTTCTATTCGTACTCAAGAACAAGGCCCACACCCACTTCTTTGAGATCAACCACTTTGGATAAGGCGATCTTTGAGTTTAAATCAGTGCAGTGACAAGCGTGCATCTGTTTTGGATTCAGCTCTTTCATGTATTCCAGAGTTCCCTGCAGCTGCTCTTTTGAAGGATCGAGCAAATGAAGCCCCCCTATAATGTCAATAACTCTCTCTTCCTTAAAAAGCTTTTTTGCCTGCTCCACGATATTACAGATTCCCGAATGCGAGCATCCCGTGATGATGACCAGGCCCTGGGAGGACTTATAGGCTAAGGCTGTGTCATCATAGAGATAATCAGGCTCCTCCCCTTCTGGTTTCATGATGGATCCTATTGGGTTTTTCCCCTCAAAATCATTCTTTCTTTCGATCTCACCGAGAAAGAGAATCCTCTCTGTCAGCCATACGGGATCTTTGCTCAGCTTGACCGGAAAGTTTTGAGACAATTTATCCCGAGAAACAAGTGAGCCGATTTCCATATCGTCTAATTTTTTAGAAAAGAAAGCAAGAGGATGTGCCAGGATTGTGGGCTTTTTATAAGGAATGCCTTCTATGTGAGATTCTGTGTAAAGCCTGACCAGAGGGTCCAATCCCCAGGTATGGTCCAGATGCCCGTGGGAGAGAACCACATAATTTAAAGTCCGCAGGTCAACATTCATTTTTTGAGCGTTTTTTAGGAAGATGTCTGAATAGCCCGCATCCAAGAGGATGCGCTTTCCCCCTTGTTCCATATAGAAAGAGACACCCGGTTCTGCGAAAAAATACCTGTCGATGAGCGTGTTGTTGTCAACGAGTACGGTCAATATCATTTTGCCTTCCTTTAAGAGTGAAGAGCATCAAGCACAGCTTTAGGATTCTTGGTAGCAACCTTAAGGAGGGCATTTGCAGGCCCTTCTGGCTTTCTGCGCCCCTGTTCCCAATTTTGTAATGTCCGTGTACTGACTCCGATCATGGTGGCGAATTCTCGCTGGGTCACTTGGAGTTTCTCACGTACCATTTTGATATCCGGCGGAGTAACCTCATATTTACGGCTAGGTCTTTTTTGACCTGCCTTAATCTCTCCTGCCTCTTTGATACTGGCAACAAGTTTGGAAAAATTTTCTTTTTTCATTCAAACCTCTCTTTCACCAAAGAGCTCAGTTTTTTTAACTGCGCCAATGATAAATCATCAGTTTTCGTTTTTTTGTAAGGCAAAAGCATAAAGGTTGTGTTTCTCCTATCCCAGTAATAGATCACTCTCAGGCTACCACGTTTTCCTTTATGAGGAAGGTTCCAACGGATCTTCCGTAATCCTCTGGTTCCGTGAATAAGATCTCCGGCATCAGGTCTTAACATCAAAGCTGTCTGCAATTGCTTGTAATCATCATCTGGCAGTAAACGTTTTATCTCCCTGGTGAATACACTTGTTTCAATAAATATCACATTTCTATTATACGTCAATGGCGTATATTGTCAATTAAAATCAAAACACAGCCTCCAGCGAGCTCGCCCCTCTTCCCCAATAACCGTCCGAAAATTGGACCGACTTTTGTCCCTGACGAATTTAGGGGAATTTAGGGGCAGGGGAATTTAGTGGGAATTTAGGGGTCGCACCGCACCATGTTATTGTTAATAAATGAGTTAGTATAATTTTGACCCCAAAAAAACACCCTTAAATGAGATTATAGGGAGGGGGTTCATCACAATAATGAGTACCTAGAGGCATTTATGTTATATATTTTCAGCTTAAAGTAAATGAGATCCCCATGCACCACCCCGAGTTTGTGCGCTTCGGATAACCCATCGCAGACCTGCCTGGCAATCTTGATGGCGGTTTCGAATAAATATCAAAAAGAAAAATGAATATAAAGAATGAATATAGTTTGATTGAAAATAAAGAGATAATGTGTTAATTTTTCATCCGGATGACAAAACATAACATTTCTATGAAGAGAAAAGAAGAAATCGTTAAAGAAATTTCTTCTCAATTGAATAAACGGAAAAATATCGTTTATTTCCTATATTTTTGGCTCATTCACATCATCTCTCGGAATGGTTACAGAGCTCCCGAAGATTATGCAGATACTTTTACAGTACTTGGAGAAAAAGGGGCTTTTGAAAAATCCTTTATTAATGATAAATTCAAATTTGAGGATTAGCAAAAAGGCATGTCGATCGGATCTAGGTGTCTTTCTCTACACTAAACCATCATAAGGAGGGAAAATGGTTCAGCAAAAGATCAGGGCTTTAGTGGTCATTTTTTTATTTGCGCTTTTGATTCTGCCCAATACAGCAAGAGCCGATAAAGCGGAAATGAGTCTTTTAAAAACCAAAGCCAAAAACAACCATCAGGCTTCTTTTCGCCAGACCCATCGCAACAGAAGCGGAATTGAAGTGGGATTGAGGCTTATGGGGGGGAGTTTTTGGCTCATGAGAAATGACATCAATGACCATCTGCAGGGAATAAATGATTATTACAGCGATAATCCTTACTCTTCTATAGACTCTGAATTTGAACCCATCAAAATGGGGATGGACTTCAGCGGGGAGATTTTGATCAATTTCACGCCCCATTTTGGGATCGGTATTGGATCCGGGTACATCACAGCCAAAAAGGAAAGCACAGCCGATGCGTTTTTTGGCATGTATGGAGAGGAAGCCACAGCTTACCCTAAATTCTCGGCTATCCCCATTACTTTAAGCCTCTATTTGGGGATACCCATTGGAAATGCAATGAAAATCATGTTTGATGCAGGTGGAGGGTATTATATGGGGAGTGTAGATTGGGAATATAATGTTATAAACAATGTTGGCCATGAATATGAAGAGACTTGGAATGCGGCATCTAACACCATGGGATTTCACGGAGGAATTCATTTTGAATTCGGATTCACTCAGAACTCTGCATTTGTTATTGGGGCCAAAGGAAGGTATGCCAAGTTCACAGATATCACCGGTGATCTTGAGTATGAAAGCAGAACCTCTTTGACGACCGTTTCCGGTACTATAGAAGATGCCACGCTCTGGTACGGTGCCTGGCATAGAGGAGGAGAGGAATATCCGGGAATTCTTATTAGCGATGATGGGGGATCATCGTGGACATGGATTTATGAGCGAAAAGGAGAAGTCAACCTCAGCGGGATTGTTTTTCAGGCCGGGTTAAAGCTGACTTTTTAGAAAGAATGAATGATCATTTAAGCGCTTGGGCCCGCTGAAGAAGTTCTTTGGCTTCCCTGCTTTCAGGATTGATCATGAGTGTTTTTTTGAGAGTTTCAATGGCTTGTTTTTTGTTGTTCTGGTTTAAATAGACTTTTCCCAAACCCAAATGAGCTTTTAAAGAGTCAGGATAGTCTCTAGCACACGTTAGATAGACGTAGCCGGCTTCTTTAAATTCTCCTTGATCCATTAAATAATCACCCACTTTGATGAGGTCTTTTTCTGCTTTTATATGGGATGTCCGGGGCGAGTATCTGAATTTATAGTAATGAAACACGGCTGCCTCAATTCCTGACATCTCGATTTTTTCCTTAAGCTGCCTGTAGAGTGTTTCCGGAGCCTTATAGGATATGATTGTATCAAGCACAGGATCCTGATTTGCAGCGTATTCTTCAGAGGAAAGTCCAACTTTGATATCCGGAGCCACCCAGGGTCTTTTTTCATCCACACTCCAATCTCTCCAGTAAACCGAAGATATTCTGGCTGTAAGCCGGCAGTGGGGCAAAACAAATTTTCGAGAATCTCCATAATGGCTGGGTGCGTTTCCGGTGGGTTCTCCCACAAAGAGGACCTGGGTCCACTTTTCTATATCAGTAACTAAATTCATGGCAGCTGAAAAGGTGCGTCTTCCTATGATGGTGAACAGCTTGCCGTATTGGTTGACTTTATCCGACTGGATCAGAGAAAGCACTAAGGGGCGGTTTAAATAATTGTTCCCTCCCCCATTCTGCCTGAGGTCAAGGACCAATTTCTCAACAGCACAGGAGTTCACGGATTCAAAAAGCCTTTTTGAGAATTGAGCGATGGTCTCATCCTTTTTGTCCCGGATGCTGTTCACCTGAACGTACATGAGCTTTTCATCAGGAAGGTATTCAAACCAGAAATTTTCCTCTCGATTTTTTAAGTAAAGAGGCAAAGGATTTTGAGATTCCTCATTTGCAGAGATCCATTGAATTTTGGTTTTGGAATCTAGAGCCTTAAAAGTATGTTTTTTTTCCTGACCGGTTTTGGTTTGGAACACAAAAGAGGCTTCTTCCTTGCTTTCACACAGATTTTGGGCATGAAGGACTTCCTGGATTGTCAGCATTGATGGAGCAATGAGCTTAAACCACATATCACTATCATAATGGACCACAGGACGAACCGCTTCCAGAGCTTCTTCTGCTTTTTTATTTCCTACTTTTATAACTCTGGCCCCTACGATCTCCTTAAATTCAGGTGTTGCCTCTTGAACATGGAGACCGTCAGAATAAAGATAAAGACGGAGAGGAAGAAAATGAAATTGAAGAGCCTGTTCTGGGGCCTTAGTTTGAGTGTGGCTTTGACCGGTGCTGGCTTCCGGGTCCAAAGGTAAGGTTAAACGAGTGTGGCCGTCATGAATCAGGGAGACCAGCCGGGCCATCCCCACTATGATTTCATGGTCCTCAAGTAAAGGGATTTGCCGGTCTAATTTTTCAACCTCTTTCCAGAAAACCTCAGCAGAGACATGGTCAAAAGGATTCCGGTGCTCCTGAGCTACTTTTTCAGCCAAAAACTGCAAATCCTCTCTCCACTGTTGGTCGTTAAGAACTTTTACTGAAGTCAGAGGAAGAGCAGCACTTAAGAGGAACAAGCCAAAATAGATGCAGCCAATCAGTCTGCCTGTCATTTTATTCAGAGTATTCTTCATGGATTTCCTCCTTTATTCATCACTTTCTACGGAATTTCTCTCACTAAGGTTTACTAAAGAATTGTGATTTTAAGCTAAAAAACCACTCATTCATGCCTGAGTGCCACTGCCGGAGCGACTTTGGCTGCTCTCATGGCCGGATAAACACCTGGCTCCTTAAGGGAGATGGATCTTCCAGCCCTATATTTTCCGAAATGCCCACAATGGTGAAAGAATACACTTTCTGCGAAATAGGGAGTTTGCTGCCTGAAATAATGGATCCTATTTTTGTTGGCTCCAGTGAAGACAAGTCAAAAAAGAAAGTTCTGATATTCATTTTTTGGCCAAGGCCTTCATGGATGTCTTTGATTCCAAACCTGGGAAGAAGAGAGCTGTGGATGATGACAGAGGGCTCATCTTCGCTGGAAAAGGTTCTTCCGGCTTGGATATTGATCAGTTCGATCCGGGCAGGGAAACGGATATCAGGATATGCGGTCTCCACTCCTCTGATAGAGCGTATGCTTTGGATGGCTTTATCATCCGCCAAAAGATATCATGGAGACCAGAGCCCCTATACCGATCATCACACCAAATATGGTTAAAAGAGAGCGGAGTTTGTGCGCTTCGGATAACCCGTCGCAGATATGTCTGGCAATCTTGATGGCAGTCCCGAATAAATATCAAAAAGAAAAATGAGTATGAAGAAGAAATATAGTTTAATTGAAAATAAACAGATAATATGTTAATTTTTCTTCAGGATGACAAAACATAACATCTCTAAGAAGAGAAAAGAAGAAATCGTCAAAGAAATTTCTTCTCAATTGAATAAAGGAAAAAACATTATTTTTTCCTATATTTTTGGCTCATTTGTAACGGATGATAAATTTTCCGATATTGATATCGGGGTGTTTTGTACTGAAAACATCAGTAAGGAGCCTTTGGATTTTGAATTTGAACTGGAAGAAAAAATTAAGTCATTCGCAAAGCTTCCTGTAGATGTCAGAGTTATAAATCATGCTCCCCTATCATTTGTGTACCGTGTGATAAAAGAAGGGATTCTGATTGCAGATAAGGACATTGGAAAGAGGACTGATTTTGAGGGAATGATTTTTAAGAAATATATGGACTTTGCTATTTACCGTAAACGGTATTTGAAAGAGGTCATGAATGCCCCGATATGATGCAGATAGAATGCTGAAGCTTGTCTCCCAGATGCGGGAAGCTTTAGGGAATCTTCAAAGACTTAAAGACTATAAAAAATCGGTTTTTATAAGTGATCCCGATAAAATTGGAAGTGCCAAGTACAATTTTATAATGGCTATAGAAGCTGCCATTGATATGTGCAATCATATCATCTCTCGGAATGGTTACAGGGCTCCCGAAGATTATGCAGATACTTTTACAGTTCTTGGAGAAAAAGGGGCTTTTGAAAAATCCTTTGTTAATGATTTAAAAGAGATGGCAAAGTTTAGAAATAGATTGGTTCATATCTATTGGGAAATTGATGAAAATCAAATCTATGATATTTTGCTGACCCGTTTAGGAGATTTTAAAAAGCTTCTTAATCAACTCGCCAAGTTTTTAGACTGGTCTGAAATACCTTAAAGTATAAGTGAGCTGATAATCATCATTTTAATCCTTAAAAAACACTCTTAAATGAGGTTAATAAAGATTGCGATTTTGGGGGCAAAAATCATTGTTTTAAACGTGAGAAACTGTGGATATCTAGGGTTATCTTATTGGTTATAAGAAAGATGGCCGGGCCTGATAATCATCTAGAAGGCGGCCACGACACTGCATTTGGTGGAGTGGTAAAATGGTCTTCAAAAAGGAGGTTATCAGATGAGAT
>JAWLEN010000117.1:0-7213 GCA_041686095.1 Candidatus Aminicenantota bacterium | reverse complement strand
TTTTTGGCTTTACAGAAAATGGCAGTTCATTCACTGAGTCCAAATCTATGGTTTCCCCTTTAACCTGGCACTGAGCATACCACTGTCTGGGATCCACTCCATAATTCCCTCTAAAACTTTTTTCCCAGGGAGGGGGTGAAAAAGCTTTTTTAAAGCTGAAAGGCTCTCCTGTTGAGGGATCATACCAGCCTCTTTCAATAGCATACTTTTCCAATCCTGGCGAAGCCATCACATTCTCGGCATCATTGATATCAGCTTCAGCACCTACAATATGGATATTGGGAAGAAGCACCACTTCATCATCAGGACATTTCTGAGCGATCCAATGCTTGCCTCTGGCTATAGCTAAAACCCAAGCTTCGTTAGGATCTGCAATGATAAGGGAACGGCCGGAAGAAGTGTATCCAAATTGATTAAGCAAGTCTCCTGCGATTTTCACTCCTTGTCTGGCAGTTTTAGCTCTTTGAGCCACCAGCCGCCTGAGCATATAGCCGATTCCCCCATCTGTGATATCTCCTCTTTTGACCAATTCTTTATAGGAGTCTTCTTTGGTAGGACAAGCATCTGAAGACACCGCCACACCCCACTCATTAAAATAAGAGTCCCCAAACTGGACTTCAGGATTTTGAAGCCACAGCATAGCCCAAGTTTCCTCCACTTGAGGTAATTTTCCTCCATTTTTAAGGACGACCATCTCTCCGGGGTCGTGTTTCATCCTGGGGATATATCGATAATTGACAATTCTCCGGCCGCCATTCTGTTCATTGTGCCCGAACAAAACCGATCCATCGGTCGAAGCTTTTTTCCCAACCAAAACTGTAAAGCAGTCCCCGTTAATGTATAGAGGGATTGAAAAAAATAAGAATAATAGGAATATGAGAAGAACTGATTTCTTTTTATTCATGGTTTGATCTCCATCATTTGAATTCATCTTAAATTCTAATGCTTCTGAATATGATAATATTTAGATATGGATATATGCAAGAATTAAACGGCTCATGTAATTATTATTTTAAATATCTTTCTTTGAATGTGAAGTTCTCTCCTGCCATCTTGATAAACACATCCAAAGGCACTACATCAAATTCTGAACCCAATCGATCCAAAATCGATTTGACCCGGGTAATATAGTGGCGCCTTCTGAATAATCCATGATCTCAAACACTTTAAGGTAACAGTCTGGTCTAATTTCAACACAGTCTCTTCTTCTTTCCACCAGGCTCTGATAAGTCGGGATGAGTCTGGTTTTAATGAAACGCCCATAAACACATTGGTTGGAAAATTTCGGTTGGTTTGAAAACAAATTCATTGAAAAAACCCACGAAAAAATAAAAAGAATAAATGCCAATAATAATTTTTTCTTCATGACTTTATCTTTGTTTAAAATAATCGGTCAAAAATCTGTATCAGGCGGTCCACTTCCTCTAAAGTGTTGTAATGAACCATACTGACTCGAATGACACCATTTTGTTTGTCCAGCTCTAAAGCATCTATGAGCCGTTTAGCATAAAAATGTCCATAACGAATGCCGATTTTATATTTATCCACTTCTCTGGTGATGGAATCGCTTTTTATCCCATCAACCACAAACGAAATAGTGGGCACTCTTTTTGAGCTGTCAGGAATTTTTTCTCCAATGATTCTGACATTAGGTTTGCTATTCAGGTAATCAAGAAGACGCCCACTCAAGACTTCCTCATGGCCTCTTATCAGGTTAAAAGTGGTTAAAGCTTTCTGTCTCAAAAAACTCTCTTTTTTTCTTTTTTCATGATATCCGGCAAATTCATGCACATAATCACAAAATCCCATCATTCCGTAACTTAATTCAAAATTAACATTTCCAGGCTGGAATTTGAGAGGGATATCGGTTTGTTTGATGAAAAAGTGATTGATTCCAGGGATATCCAGTAACAAGGGTTCTTTTCCATACAGCAAAGCATAGTGAGGCCCATAGACTTTATAGAAACTAAAGGTATAAAAATCCACATCCCAATCCTGAACATCAATCAAACGGTGGGGCGCATAAGCCACTCCATCCACACAGGTCATAGCTCCATTATTATGAACTATTGATGCAATTTTCTTGATAGGGTTGATGGTTCCTAGAATATTAGACACATGGTTCACGGCCACTAATTTGGTTTTAGGAGATATCAAATTTTTCAGGTCTTCCAGTTCTAATCTTAGGGAATCACGGTTTATTTTCCATTCTTTGATTTTCAATCCTTTTTCTTGCAGGTCTCTCCACGGACCTATATTGGCTTCATGGTCACAGTTTGTGACAATGATCTCACCCCCTGAATTAAACTTTTCACCCAAACACAAAGACAGAATCCGTATCAACAGAGATGTTGACGAACCCATCACGATTTCAGATGATTTTTTGGCGTTGATCAATTCAGCCATGGACTCAGCCGCTTTATTCACTCTTTCTCCAGCTAATTGGGATAGTCCATAGGAAGCGCCCAACTGGACATCTGAAGTCAATAAGTATTCGCTGATCCTGTCTATAACAGATTGAAGAGTCTGGGAACCTCCGGCATTATCAAAAAAAATCCACTCCCCTGAAAGAGCTGGAAACTGCTTTCTCACAAAATCAATATCTAATGTCATTATTTCTCCTTCTCCTGTTTATTCTCTTCCTCTTTGCCCTTGTCTTTTTTTTCGCTTTCCCGCTCCCAAGGATTCCAGTCCTTATTCAGAACATGTTTTTGAAACCATTTGATTTCTTCAATCGTTCGAGTTCGCTGGTGGCGCGGCTCCCTGAATCCATGTGGCTCTCGGGGAACCCGGACATATCGAACCGGTGCTTTTTCGATATCTTTCAAAGCTGTAAAAAAGAGCATACTTTGGGCTTCTGTGTCTGTGGTATCTTTCATGCCGTGAATGAGAAAAGTCGGTGTTTTGACATTTTCCACATGAGTGAATGCAGACTGCTCCAACCAGGCCTCTGTATTTGTCCAGGGTGTGCCTCCAATATGCCAGAGCCTTACATCATGATTGAATCCCGGTCCGTATTCGCATGGCCAGGCATAGACTCCTGCCCCCAGAGAAGCCGCTTTAAACCTATGGGTCTGAGTGATGGTCCATCCTCCCAGAATCCCTCCGTAACTCCAGCCCCGAAGAGCTAGTTTATCCGGATCAGCATAACCCTGAGCAATCACATGGTCCATTCCTTTCATCAGATCCCAAAAATCGCCTTTCCCGATACCATCTCCGGCTTGAATAGTGTTTCCTTCACGAAGCTTGTCTGTGTATCCGCTGGAGCCACGGACATTGGGAGAGAGTGAAGCGTAACCGAGTCCGGCATAGATATGATAATGAGCCCGGAAGCTGTTGGTGAAACAACCAGCCGGACCACCATGAATATTCAAAAGAAGCGGCAATTTCTGCCCTTTTTTATAGTCTGAAGGAAGATGAAGAAGCCCCTCTATAGTAAAGTCCTTGATGCTTTCCCACTGAAGAATCTTCATATCAGCCAGCAAAAGTTCTTTTTTTACCCAGGGATTAGCATTGGATAGCTGAACAGGCTTGAAGGAATCCACCTCAGTCACATACACATCCGATGGAGTATCATAATCAGAAAAAGTGTAAGCGATCCGTCTGCGGTCCCGAGAAAAAGACCCAACACTCAAACTTCCGGAAACATTGGTCAGATTTCGATATTCACTGCTTTGAATATTGATGGTATATAAATTGACGTTGCTTCTTTGCTGGCCTTGGAAGAGTATGTTTTGACTGTCTTGAGTCCAGGCAAGTTTTCGGATGGTCCCTTCATATTTTTGGGAAAGCAATCGGTAGTCTTCGGTTTGTATATCCATAAGAAAAACCTTGGCATTTCGGTTAAGCCATAATTGATCGCCGGAAGCCAGATAAGCAATGATTTTTCCATTTGGAGACCATGTCAGGCCGCTCTCTGGGGTTTTATTATTGGTTAATTGCTTCTTCTCTTTGGATTCAATATCAAAAAGATAAATTTCATCTTTATATCGGTCGTTGCGGCGGTTGGAATACCTGGCTGTAAAAACAATCCAATGATTATCCGGGGAGATGTCAAAATCTCCAACCATGAAATCCTCTTCGGTCAGTCTGATTTCTTTCTTGGACTTCACATCAAATACCCACAGGTTTTCCCAGCTGTCTCGGGTTTGACCATTAGGGCCTTCATCCACAAAAAAGGAATCATAACCCGCTTCTTTTTCTTTCTTTTCTTCCTTGGTCAAAGGTTCTTCTGCCACGAAATAGATTTTTTGAGATCCGGGTCCCCACTTATAATTTCCTATGCTGTTCTTATGTTCTGTCAACGGAACGGCTTCTCCTCCTGAAGTCCGCATCAAGAATATCTGCTGTTTTTCATCCTTTTTCCGCAAAAAAGTCAAGAAGCGTCCGTCAGGAGAAAACTGAAAACGGCTTCCTCCTTTTTTGCCGATATACTGGAAAGGTTCACCTCCCTCTGCAGATACCATGTAATATTTAGTTTCTCTCTTATTTTCTTCCCAGTTAAGCTCAGACTGAGAGAAAAGCACCCAATTTCCATCAGGAGATACAAGTGGATTTCCCACCTGAACCATATTCAAGGCGTCATCTATGGTCATGGGCCGTTTTTCCTGAGCTTGAATGCTAACGGCAGTTAATGCAAAAGTTAAAATGACACAAATTAATTTGATTTTTTTCATGTTTCCAGCCTCCATGTATTCCATGTATTAATTGTAAAGAAAATCATTATGAACAGCTCTAACGGAGCACTTTTGAGAAAAGAATCAGCTCCTTATTGCCTGTGACCGGATTGGCAACACAACCAAATTTTTATCTTCTGACTACTTTCCAATAAAACGATTGATGAATTCAAAAGTGCGTTTGTATGCCTCCATCCTGTTTTTGTACAGGAGAAACTCATGGGGCTCATCAGGAGCTATCATGAGTTCAATATGGACATCTCCTTTAGCTCTTAACTTTTGAACAATATCCGTGGTCTGCTGAAAAGGCACGTTACGGTCGTCATCACCATGGATAAAAAGAACCGGAGAAGTCCAGGTCTCAACATCAGCTACTGGGGATGACTCACGTGCTGTTTGGCGCATATTTTCATCAGGCCTTCCCCACATTTGAGACCAATCATGCACACCAGCCATATCCACACCTACCTTGAATATGTCTGAATTCCGGGCCAGGGCCATGGCTGTCAGAAGACCTCCATAGGAAAGCCCCCACTTACCGATCCTGTCGGGATCGACTTCGGGACGATCCTGAAGATACTTGGCTCCTGCCAGGACATCCTGATATTCAGCAGCCCCCCTCCTGCCCGTATTTTCCGCTTCCCTGAATGAACGGCCGTATCCTATTCCGCTGCGGTAGTTGACAGATATCACCACATATCCTTTATTGACAAAATACTGATTGATTCCATAGGCCTCTGAATAAAATTCCATATAATGCCAGCCTAAAAGCATCTGGCGGATAGGACCTCCGTGGGTATAAACCACACCAGGCCGGTTATCACCCGGTTTGGCATCTTTGGGGAGAAACAATTGACAGGGAACCTCCAGTCCGTCAGGAGCTTCGACCATGACTAACTCAGGAATCACCAAATCATTAACGGGAAATGATGACGGCAGCTCCTCCGGTGCCACAACCTCTATCTTTCCACCATCAGCTGGAATCATGGCAATAGAAGTGGGGTGGACAGCTGTGGCATAAAGAAAAGACACTTTATTTCCTGACCCCAAAGCTGCAGGATAAGTGCCGATAGTGTCTTTTTTAGTTAGCTGAACCACTTTTCCCCCTGAAGTGGGGACTTTATAGATATGTCTTCCGTGTATATCAGCTCGGTTGCTGCTGAAAAAGAGAGTTTGGCCGTCTGAGCTGAGCCCTAGATGTTCCACAAATCCTTCTCCTGGTGTCAGGTCAACGAGTTCTCCTCCTGATATGGGAAGAGAATACACATGATTCCATTCTTCATTTTCTGCTGTAAAGAGGATTTGATCATTATTAGTCAGTTCAAAGTTTCTAAAGGAGTAGAAAAGAGGTTCTTTTTTAGGAGAACTCCATATCTTTTTGGCTGTTCCTTTATCCACATCTGCAATCCAGATCTCAAGTTCAGCAGGTCCGCGATAACGGAAACCGGAGGAATCATCATACTGAAGTCCTGGCCGGCGAATAAAGGCGATTTTCTGCCCATCGCCAGACCAGCAAGGATTGCTGTCCCGGTCAACACTGGGGGCAATCCATATGATATTTCTTTTGTCTATATGGTAAATTCCGATGAAGCTGTGATCATCCCGCCTGCTGACAAAAGCAATCTTTGTGCCATCAGGGGACCATCGGGGAGAGCCGTTACTTCCAGCGGCTTTAAACATCAATTCAAGCTCTGGCATTTCACTGGGATCTGAAGGAGTTGACAGAGAGACTCGATAGATCAGTCCATCTTTGACCAACAGAGTCCATTGACCATCAGGAGAAAGAACTGGATCTCTCCCTTGAGCAATTTTCCACATCAACTTTGTATCGGTTCGAACCGCCCAAACCGCCTGTTCCCTTCCAGCCGGATCACTGTCAGAATTGGTCACCCAACCTTCGCTGTTGGGACGGCCTCCTTTAACAAAAACAATGATCTTGCCATTGTCAGTGATATTCACATCCGGAATCTCAAAGACTTCATCTCGGGAGAATCCAGTCAGATTAATGGGTTTAAAATCAGGCGCTGCTGCGGTCCAAACATTTCTGGCACCCTGGGAGTTGAACACCCAGGCAATACGGTCGGCATTTTTGGCTGATACCAGACTCCATGGATACGGAGCGCTCAGAACTTGTTCCAGAGTGAATGATCCTTTGGCCCCAATAAGTATACTGGATAGAGAAAAGATCAATATGAGAAAAAAACAAAAATTCTTGCGCATTTCAGTTGTCCTCCTTATTTTCTAAAATAAGATCACCTTTAATTATATCTTTACATTAATATCATACAAAGGTGCTTGATGTGAAGCCAGATATCTTTTGTCAAATAAAAATAATTGACATTGGACGAGAAAATGATGGCATAGAAGGATTTGCTTACATTAAGATAAAATGATAAATATGATACATAAATATCTATTGGAGAGTCTAAAATGGCAAAAGAGCAAAAAAATGAGCCTGTGTTAAAAGGAGAATTGATCCCTTTAATAGGCATTGTTAAGACAGTAAAAGACATTATAAAAAAAGAACCAAATGTTCT
>JAWLEN010000116.1:0-7256 GCA_041686095.1 Candidatus Aminicenantota bacterium | reverse complement strand
TGTTGATATTGACCTTAAAAAAAACATGATTGGGTTTGAATATTCTTTCTTCATGGAATGAAATTATACTATAGATATTCATAATCACAAAAACAAAAAAGTGAAAGCATATCCAAACCCGTGATAGAGTTTACTTGACATATAAGGGGAAGGGCAAGGGATTCATCACCCGTTCGATTCCCCAGCGTGGAATCTCTCTCCCGGTTCGGGCTTCGCTCCCCTCTAAAGAGGAACCATGCCCGCTCCGCCCTCACAGGGGATTCCTCATCCCTAGCCCTCTCCCCTTAATAAACATTAGAAATCACGTGTATCGCGGTTTTGGATATGCTTTCACTTTTTCCTTTAAACTTTTTTCTCCAGCCATTATACTTTAACCCACATTAAAGTGTTTAAGGAGGGAACATGAAAGAATACAAATTACTGATAAACGGAAAATGGGAGCCCGGCGCTGAAAAAAGGGAAATCAAATCTCCCTTTGACGGAAAAGTTGTGGCTAAAGTCCATTTTGCTGATAAATCTCAGATGGAAAACACTGTGGATCAGGCACATAAAGCCTTTAATAAAACCAAAGTCATGTCCAGCGGAGAAAGGTCGCAGGTCCTTGAACAAATATCCAATGAGATAAAAAATCGGGAAAAAGAGCTGGCGGAATCCATTGTATTGGGAGCAGGAAAACCCATCAAATCAGCTCGAGTAGAGGTTTCCAGGGCAGTGAATACCTTTAAGATAGCAGCTGAAGAAGCCAAACGCATAAATGGAGAGATCATCCCTCTTGATCACATGCCACAAACTGAAAAACGCTGGGGATTTGTGCGGCACTTCCCTATTGGAGTGATCGCTGGGATCACGCCTTTTAACTTTCCTCTTAACTTAGTGGCTCACAAAGTGGCACCGGCTCTGGCTACAGGAAACACATTTATATCCAGACCTGCCTCCCAGGTCTCATTAACAGACTTGATTTTAGCTGATATTATAAAAAACACAGACCACCCTGCTGGAGGATTCAATGCTGTTCCCTGCGGTTATAAAGCAGCCGAGGCTTTGATCGAAGACAAAAAAGTCAAAATGATCACCTTCACAGGGAGCCCGGATATCGGGTGGGAGTTAAAAAAAAGAGCTCACAAAAAGATCGTGACTTTGGAATTGGGCGGTAATGCAGCTGTGGTGATCGAACCAGATGCCAATTTGGATTATGCGCTTCCCCGGACAGTGCTGGGTGCTTACGCCTATTCGGGTCAGGTCTGCATCTCTATACAAAGAGTCTATTTACATGAAAAAATATATGATCGATTCATGTCCGATTTTATTGATTCTGTGAAAAATCTAAAAATGGGAGACCCCATGAAAGAAACCACAGATGTGGGTCCCATGATCAATCTGGAGGCAGCTAAACAAACCGAAGAATGGCTCGACGAAGCCATAAACAGCGGAGCGCGTATTGTTTGCGGCGGAAAAAGAGACGGAAATATGCTTGAACCCACTGTGATCACAGACTGCAAACCAGACCTCCGGATATCTTGGCTGGAAGCTTTTGCTCCTGTGGCTGTAGTGTATAAATATAAAGACTTTGAAGAAGCTTTAAAAGAAGTCAACAACTCCATATACGGACTTCAAGCCGGGGTGTTTACCAGCGACCTGAACAAAGCATTCCAGGCCTATGAAGAACTGGATGTAGGCGGGGTCATTGTCAATGATATCCCTACTTTTCGTATTGACCACATGCCGTATGGAGGAATCAAGGAAAGCGGTTTCGGACGGGAAGGCCTCAAATACGCCATTGAAGAAATGACAGAGATGAAGCTCATGGCGCTCAACCTCAAAATATAGTGACAAACGCAATTCAAATCCCTCTTTCCTTAATTTTAATGCAATCATTAATAAGAGCAGAAATATGTACACTTTGGTCCTCAAAATCGAGAAACTGCCCTTCTCCGATATATCCCAATTCACGAATAATAACCAGATAAGTCCTAAAAGTCGACACGCATTCCAGAGCGTGTCCAAGATGTCTCATGGATTCTTTTTGGTAAGCCTGTTCCTTTGCCATAGCAAGATAAGACATGATGGAAATTGTTGTTCTTATCAATGCCTGTCTCAATTCTCTGTCAGAGTCCAGGCCGCCATTGGATACAAGTCTGTATGTCTTGATGACAAGGTCCCTGGCATTTTCCCAGCACTCTAAATCTGGATTTTCTCTGCTTATATCCCTATTAATACACATGTACACTCTCCCTAATTATATTCGCACTTCTGACACAATCCTTAATAACCACTCATAGAAGACGATTGAATAAAAAAAATTTCTCAGTAAAATAACAACTATTAAACCCATAAACCTGGATTTTTCACGAGTCGAGCTTTTAAGCTTGTTGAAATTAAGGTGTGGCTGAAGCGACTTTGAAGAATGGCGTTAAAAATCTGAACGGAGCGCAAGCCATATCTGAATTTCAGATCGGCTCGCCTTAATGGAAAAAAATGGCGATTAAAATTAAAAATAAAACCACCCATCGCTATCAGAAAGCGGCTGAAAAAGGTTTTTACTTGACAGGATTTTGACAGAACCATAAACTGATATTTCATGTCAATCGTGCCAAATAACATTAATATACAATTAAATTTAATATTTTTAATATCTTATCCACCCGGAGGTATCATATGAAAACCATCAATCTATCTGAAGTCAGAGACAAGGTTAAAGATATTGTACAAAAAGCTAATTTTGAGCTTCAAGATGATGTGATGAAAGTCATTGAGGAAATGGAAAAAAAAGAAGAGTCCCCTGCCGGAAAAGCTGTGTTTGAGCAAATAAAACAAAATGCTCGGATCGCCAAAGACGAAAAATTAGGTCTCTGTCAGGATACAGGACTGGCTGTGTTTTTTGTGGAAATGGGAGAAGACGTCCGTTTCAACAGGGACGATGGTCTGGAAAGTCTGCGCCATGCCATCACTCAGGGCACCAAACAGGGTTATGAAGAAGGATATTTAAGAAAATCAGTGGTTGCAGACCCTATCCGCAGAAAGAACACCGGTGACAACACCCCGGCTTATATTCACTGGGAGCTGGATAAAGGAGATCATTTCAAAATCCAGTTTGTGGCCAAAGGCGGAGGCGCTGAAAATATGAGCCAGGTAAGGATGTTTGCTCCAGCAGCAGGCAAAGAAGGGATTGAAGATTTTGTGGTCGAAACCATAGAAACAGGAGGATCCAATCCCTGTCCCCCCACCATAGTGGGAGTGGGTCTTGGAGGAAATTTCGAATATTCAGCACTTCTCGCTAAAAAAGCTTTGCTGAGGAAGCCTCTTGGCACCCATAATCCTGATCCTTTTTATGCAGACATGGAAAAAAGACTGCTCAAGAGAATAAACAACCTTGGAATCGGACCCCAGGGAATGGGGGGACGGATCACTTCACTGGCTGTTCATGTGGAAGCATTCCCCTGTCATATTGCTTCCATGCCCGCAGCAGTCAATGTGCAGTGCCACTCTCACAGAGTGCTCTCCTTTGAGCTTTGAATTAAAGTGAAAAGTGAAATCATTTTTTTATTCAAAAAATTCAACAGCCTTAATACTGGAGGTTATATGATTTTTACTCAAAATAACAACTTACATAAATCTAAGTTTGGAGGACATCATGCCTGCAAAAGGTTATGTGGAATTCGACATTGAAAGGTGTAAAGGATGCAATCTGTGCGTGACCAGCTGCCCCACAGACTGCCTGGCATTAAATACTTCTGATACCAACAGCTATGGTCTTCATTATGCTTATCTCAAAGAGGAGGATGACTGCATCGCCTGCATGAACTGTTCTGTGATCTGTCCGGATGCAGCTATCACTGTTTACAGAAAAGAAGATCCGTCTAAACAAAGGAGGAAACATGGGTGAACTCAGATTAATGAAAGGTAATGAAGCTTTAGGAGAAGCTGCCATTCGGGCTGGTCTTCAGGGATATTTTGGATATCCCATCACGCCTCAGTCAGAAGTGATCGAGTATCTAGCCCAGCAGGAACCCAATTATGATTATGTGCTTCTCCAAGCAGAAAGTGAAGTGGCGGCTGTCAATATGATGTACGGCGCAGGGGGAGCCGGAGGCCGGGTCCTAACCACCACCTCTTCTCCTGGATTTTCTTTGATGCAGGAAGGTATTTCTTATATCGCTTGTGCTGAAATTCCCTGTCTTTTCTGTAATGTGGTTCGTGGAGGTCCGGGACTGGGAACCATACAGCCCAGCCAAAGTGATTATTTCCAGTCCACTAAAGGAGGAGGCCACGGAGATTACCACACCATTGTGCTGGCACCCAACTCTGTTCAAGAGATGGTGGACTTTGTTTATCTGGGATTTGAGCTGGCAGATAAATACAGAACACCTGTGACTATGCTTTCTGATGGAGCCATTGGGCAAATGATGGAAAAAGTCGAACTTCCGGAACCCCTTGAATACAAACCCAACAAGCCCTGGGCTACCACAGGAAAAACAAAAGACAGAGAACGAAACATTCTAACATCCTTGTACATCCAATCCGAAGATATGGAGAAAAAGAACCAGGAACTCCAGAAAAAATATGAAAAAATAAAACAGAATGAAGTTAGGTTCGAAGAATATCAAACTGAAGATGCGGAAATCATTATCACATCATTCGGACTCTCTTCCAGAGTCTGTAGAAAATCAGTGGATATTGGCCGCGAAGATGGAATGAAAGTAGGGCTTTTCAGGCCTCAAACATTATGGCCCTTCCCCTGGGAAAAACTAAGCGAATATGCGGATAAAAAAAATATCAAATTTTTTATCTCAGTGGAAATGAACGCCGGGCAGATGCTGGAAGATGTTAAACTAGCTGTGTGCGGTAAAAAACCAGTTCATTTTTACGGCCGGATGGGAGGAATTGTTCCAGAACCTGATGAAGTCTATGAACACATCAAGAAGTTAAGCCAAAAGGAGTGATGCCATGAAAAAAGGATATAAACTTATCTATAAAACTCCAAAAACCCTTACTGATAAAAGGATGCATTACTGTCCGGGATGCTTTCACTCCACCATACACAAACTTCTTATGGAAGTGATTGATGAGATGGGCATTCAGGAAAAAACAGTTGGGGTGTGTCCAGTGGGATGTTCGGTTTTTGCCTATGACTATATGGATGTGGACATGCAGGAAGCAGCTCACGGCAGAGCCGCCGCTGTGGCCACGGGCATTAAACGAATGCTGCCTGACAGATATGTGTTTTCTTACCAGGGAGACGGTGACCTGGCAGCCATTGGAACGGCAGAAACACTTCATGCCTGCAACCGGGGGGAAAATTTCACTTTTATTTTTATCAACAACGGCATATACGGCATGACCGGCGGACAGATGGCCCCCACCACTCTGGAAGGACAAAAGACCACCACATCTCCCTATGGAAGGGATGCAGGAAAAATAGGTCTGCCTTTAAAAATGGCAGAAATCGTATCTCAGTTCGAGAGAGTGGCTTATGTGGAAAGAGTGAGCTGTGATACGCCCGCTCACACCAGGAAAGCTAAAAAAGCGCTGCGTAATGCTTTTGAATATCAAGGAAAAAAGCTGGGGACCACGTTTATTGAAGTGGCATCAAACTGCCCCTCAGGCTGGAAAATGACTCCTGAAGAATCTCTCAAATGGCTTGAAGAAAAAGTCTTTCCCTACTATCCATTAAAAGTCTTTAAGAAACCTGATAAGAAGGAGGCCTAGATGTTAAAGGAAATGGTATTTGCCGGATTCGGAGGACAAGGAGTGCTGTCTATGGGAACCCTCATCGCTTATGCTGCCATGAAAGAGGGAAAAGAAGTGAGCTGGTTTCCATCTTACGGGCCTGAAATGAGGGGCGGCACTGCCAACTGCATGGTCAATGTAAGTGATGATAAGATTTCATCTCCCATTGACACAGAATTTGATATCGCAGTGGTGTTCAACAAACCATCTTTGGATAAATTCGAACCCAAAGTCAAAAAAGGCGGTATTCTTATCTGGGAAAGCAGCCACATTAAAAAGGGCCCGACTCGGAAGGATATCAAGGCTTATGCGGTTCCGGCCATAAAAACAGCCACTGAAAAACTAAAAAACACCAAGGTCATGAATATGGTAGCTATGGGAGTTCTTCTCAAAGCAGATAAAATAGTGAAAAAAGAATCAGTGATCACAGCTCTTAAAGAAGCTCTGCCGGAAAGACATCATCATCTGCTTCCGTTGAATGAGAAAGCCATAGACCTCGGCATGGGCATGGTCTGAAAATCTTCTATTGGGAGAGTTGAAGGAAGTATTTCTCCAGGATAGTTTTATCTAAATACCCAACATGTCTGTCGCGTATTCTCCCTTCCCGGTCAATAATAATGGTGGTGGGAATATACTGACCCGGCTGATAATCCTGGATAAACTGATTGGTTCCCATAGCCATGGGATAATTAATTTCATACATCTCTGCAAATTTTTTAACTATTTCCACCCCTTTTTGATCTAAAGATACGCCTAATATTTCCATCCCCTGTCCATTATAAATCTTATACATACTGACAAATCCAGGAATCTCCTCCCGGCAGGGAGGGCACCATGTCGCCCAGAAATTTATGAACAAAACTTTACCTTTAAAATCATCCAAAGTGATTTCATTGCCGTTCAGATCTTCAAGCACAAAATCCGGTGCTTCTGGAAACTCGCTTCCCCGGCTGATGACCGAATTAGCATAAACAAGAGCTAGAAAAATGGTTAACAGAACCACTAAAAGGAAAATCAATCTTTTCATGTGTTACTCCCAAAAATATAAAATACTTTATAATTACGATATTAATTATAGGATATAGTTATTAAAAAATCAACCAAAGAATCTGGATTATTCACGAGTCGAGGTTGCTGCAGATGCAAGGCACAGGGCATGAAGTCGTGGTCCTTCACTACGAATGCCCTGTAACGAAGCAGATGCTGTAAGATCGGCTCGCCTTTGGTAAAAAAATGGCGATTAAAATAAAAATCATAACAAGAAAAGTGTTCATGTATTGGTTCCTGATAACAACTTGTATATCGCTGTAACAAAATTAATAATAAAAACATCGCCATTTTTTTATGAATAGGGCAGGATAATTAAAATCTATAGACGACCGCAGCCCACGTAAATCCCGCACCGAACGCCACCATAACAATATCTGTGCCTTTTTTGAGTTTTCCCTCTTCCTTAAGTTCATGAAGTCCAACGGGAATTGTGGCGACAGACATATTTCCATACTTATGTATATTTGAAAAGACCTTTT
>JAWLEN010000115.1:0-7374 GCA_041686095.1 Candidatus Aminicenantota bacterium | reverse complement strand
CCGGTTCGGGCTTCGCTCCCCTCTAAAGAGGAACCATGCCCGCTCCGCCCTCACAGGGGATTCCTCATCCCTTGCCCTCTCCCCTTAATAAACATTATATTATACATCACGTATATCACGGTTTTAGAAATGCTTTTTTTCAAATACAAGAATTTGACAATAGAGAAGGACTGTACAATAATACAATTTAATGGTTTATATATAAGAGAGGGAGAACAGATATGAAAAAAATTTTTCTCATCTTAGCATTAATCTTATTAAGTGTTTTATTTATCTACAATTTCAGTTTTGCACAGAGATACTATAGAAATGCACGTACGGATGGATATTTATATGGATTGGATCTTACAGATAAACAGATTCAAGAAATAAACAGACTTGAAATTCAACTCGAAAAAGAACTAATTCCTCTTAATTCTGAACTAAGGACCTTGTACATAAAACTGGATGAATTGGAAATGCAGAGAAGTCCTAGTATGGAAGAGATCGATAAAGTCATAGAAAAAATCTATAAGGTTGAGGACCAAATTTTTGAAAAAGAAAACCAATTCAATGAAAAAATTAGAAATCTACTGACAGATGAGCAAAAATCTATGTTCGACTCAACTTATGGATATGGTGGTTATGGAGCTTATCTGGGACTTGGACTTGGTGGATTTGGATGGAACCCTGGCAGAGGAATGAGAAATTATTATGGACAGGGACGTTATTACAACAGATACGGTCAAAGATATGGCTACGGAAGAGGGCTTTGTAGAGGAATTGGTTATGGATGGCGACTCGGTGGAGGATACGGCTACGGAAGAGGAATTGGCAGAGGAAGATTTCTTGACTATCGTTACAATAGAAGACGTTTTAGATGGTGATTTGATTTTTCTGTTACAGGTTTTTTTATATATTCAATCCTTCATTTTCTATGATAGAGTTTGTTAATTTGCAAAGGGAAAGGGAGGGGATAAGGAATCTGCATTTCAAATGGAATTCATTTATTCGAGATATTTTTCTATAAAGATTTTTGGTACTATATGACAGTATGCAGATTCAGATCATCGGAACAGAATCTTTAGGGGTTCGGGGACTTTGCTGTGTGATCAAGACCAGCGAACGAAAAATCATCATTGATCCTGGTGTGGCATTAGGGTACAGACGGGGTGGGCTCCTTCCTCACCCTTTCCAAATTGCGGTGGGGGAGAAAGTCAAAGAAAATATTCTAAAGGAGCTTGAAGGGAGCACGGATATTGTTATAAGCCACTTTCATGGGGATCATATTCCTTTAGTTGATGCTAATCCTTATCAGCTTGATGCTAAAAAAGCAGCTCCTTATTTTGTAAAGCCCCGGTTGTGGTGTAAAGGAAACAATGAAATGTCAACTTTAATGAGGAAAAGACGAAACAAGTTGTCAGATTTGTTTGACCGGTCTCTGCCAAATTCAGAAGGGAAGACAGATGGTTTGTTTAAATTTTCAAAACCTGTATTCCATGGAGAGCCTAAAAGTGGGATGGGTACCGTGATGATGACCCGTATTGAGGATGAAAAAGTTTTTGTGCATGCATCAGATATTCAGCTGCTTAACTTTAACGCAGTCTCTCAAATAATAAGCTGGAAACCTCACATAGTCTTAGTCTCAGGACCTCCTTTGTATCTCAAAAATATATCAAAGAAGAAAAGAGACGAATCATGGAACAATGCTGTCAGACTTTCACGACAAGTTGAGACTTTGATTATAGATCATCATCTCTTAAGGAATAATGAGGGGTATGCTTTTCTAAAAAAAATTGGATTAGAATCAGGTCGAAATATTATATGTGCAGCTGATTTTATGAAAAAAAGACCGTTATTGCTGGAAGCGAACAGGAAGTTGCTCTATAAAGAAATGCCTGTCCCAGATGACTGGCATAGAAAATACTCAAGGGGAAAGATCAATACTTCTAACTATAGAGTATGGCGGGGATATTCTGTGGATCAGAGGTGAAAATGAAATACACTCCACTAGCTGAACGCATAAGGCCCAAAGCCTTGGATCAGTTTTATGGTCAAGAGCATCTTATTGGGGAAGGAAAAATAGTCTCTCAAATGATTGAATCCCATAATTTGGTCTCTTTGATTTTCTGGGGTCCCCCAGGTTCAGGAAAGACCACTTTAGGTACTATATTAGCTGACCATTTTAACCTTCCCTGTATGTTCTACAGCGCAGTTCTTTCAAGCATAAAAGAAATCAAAAAAGTAATGGAAAATGCTGAAGAACATAGCCGGCTTTATGATCAGCCCACTATTATTTTTATTGATGAGATTCATCGGTTCAACAAGGCACAGCAGGCTGCATTTCTTCCTTATGTGGAAAAAGGCGAGATCATCTTGTTCGGATCAACCACAGAAAATCCTTCTTTTGAGGTCATTGCCCCTCTTCTCTCACGGACCAAAGTATTAAAGCTGAATGCCTTGGAAGAGCCAACATTAGAAAGGGTATTGATTAGAGCTCTCAAGGACACAGAAAGAGGCCTTGGAAAGAGAAAATTACAGATGTCTAAGGAGACAATGGATATCATCATCAAGTATGCTAATGGAGACGCCAGAAGGGCTCTCAATACATTAGAAATAGCAGCCAATTTTTCCAAAGGAAAACATATTGATCCAAATGATGTGAAAGAGGCTTTGCAAAAGAGAGTCCTTTTATATGATAAAAAGGGCGAAGAACACTTTAATCTTATCTCTGCCCTTCACAAGAGCTTAAGAAACAGCGATGTGAACGCCTCTATTTATTGGTTAGCCCGAATGATTGAGGGAGGTGAGGACCCTATGTACATCGCTAGAAGATTGGTTCGATTTGCTTATGAAGACATTGGTCTTGCTGACAATCAAGCTCTCACTATTGCTTTAAATGCCAAAGATGCTTATGATTTCATTGGATCTCCTGAAGGAGAATTAGCTTTAGCCCAGGCTGTTGTTTATCTGGCATCAGCTCCAAAAAGCAACAGTGTGTATAAAGCATTCAACAAGGCTGTCAAAGAGGTTCAAACCTCTTCTTATGAACCAGTCCCATTTAATTTAAGAAATCCAGTAACCCCTTTGATGAAAGAACAGGGTTATGGAGAAGGATATAAATACGCTCATGATTTTAATGAAATCACCACAGATATGGAAACCATGCCAAAGAGTCTTAAAAACAAAAAATATTATGAACCAGGTTCATTGGGATTTGAAAAGGAGGTAAAGAAAAGGATGGAATGGTGGGAGAATGTTAAGAAAAAAATAAGACAAAAAAAATAATCTTTTGAATCCCATTCAATCAAAAATCATTTTTTTTTGTTTTCTTTGATCAAATAATAGACTTCCCAACTCAGCTCATCTGCGAGACATCCGATACAGGATTTTTCTGTAGTGGCTATTTCTTCGTCTTTTATTTTTTCTTTTATCATGTTTTTTATGAGCTTTCTGATTTTATAGAGTAAAATATAATTTATCATTATCTATAATTTCAAAAATACCGGGATAATCTGCCTCAAGTAAGGCTGAATGAAATCATATCAACTTGCTGTGATTATGTAAAGTTGAGTCATTCAGGAAAAAAATGTTATGATACTTTTTTATAGGATTATGAAAAAGAAATTTAAGGAGAATTAGTGATGGATAGAGAAGAAGCGTTTGAATTAATTAACACGCATCTTAAAAACAAAAACCTCATTAAACATTCGCTGGCAGTTGAGGCTTGCATGAGAGCCCTTGGCAAAAAATTTGATGAAGATGTAGAGAAATGGGGTCTTGCCGGATTGCTGCATGATATTGATTATGAGATGACTGAAAAGAATCCGGAGAAACATGGAATCGAGGCGATGAAAATTTTGGAGGACTATGATCTGGATGCGGATATTCTTAGGGCCATTAAAGCTCATGCTGGAAATACAGAATGCCAGTCAAAGATGGATTGGGCTATATATTCTGTAGATCCCTTAACCGGACTTATTGTTGCGGCAACCCTCATGCATCCAAGTAGAAAATTAAAGGAAGTTGACTCAGAATTTTTAAAAAGAAGGTATAAGGAAAAAAGTTTTGCAAGGGGTGCCAAACGGGAGGTCATTGAAGAAATCAAGAATACAGGTCTTGAGTTAGATGAACTCATATCTTTAAGTTTGAAAGCCATGCAGGATATTGATAAGGAGCTTGGACTTTAAACCAGGAGATTTCAGTGAAACTTTTTGCTTTTGTTGGGAGATCCAATACAGGAAAAACCACTCTCATAAAGCTTTTGATTCTTGAGTTAAAAAAAAGAGGATATTCATTGGGGACCATAAAGTGGTGTTCTCATGGATTTTCTCTGGACCTAGAAGGAAAAGATTCATGGTATTTAATGGAAGCTGGTGCCAATGCCGTGGCTTTGATTTCTGATGCCAGTACAGCTTTTATTAAAAATAACAAAGTAAGGCCTTCTATTAAGAACATAGCCCAAAGCTATTTTAAAAATATGGATGTTGTGCTTTCAGAAGGGGGGCGAAGAGAGACCCATATTGAAAAAATTGAAGTTCTCAGAAAGGGTGTACAAATGGCTCCAGAGTCTCCTGTGGACTCCCTTTCCGCTGTGATTGCTGACTTTGATGTTGAATTAAGTATTCCTGTGTTTAAGCCTAACGAAATAAATAAAATCGCCAATTTTATAGAGAGAGGGATAAAACAAAGAGATATAAGTGTCTCTTTAGAGGTGGACGAAAAAAACATTACTTTAAATAAGTTTTTACAAACAGAATTTGCCAATATTTTATCAGCCTCTGTAGAGCCCTTGCATGGAATTGGAGGATGTCCTGAAGAAATTGATTTGTCCATACAGGATGCATCTAAGATATATTTAAAAATCAATAAAAAAAGAGTGGGTTTAAACCGGTTTTTAAGAAAATTTATCTTAAATATAGTCCTGGGAATGGTGAGGACTCTGAAAGGAGTCCCAAGAAAGCCCAGGAAATTGGTGATCGGGATTAAATATGACATATAGGATTTTCTTCATTGATTATAATGTTTTAATTATATAAATTATATACGTGAAACTTAAATTATAATGAGAAGGAGATGATTTTATGAACAGTAAATTGAGCCCAAAAAAACTTAAGCTTATGAAAGAATATTCGTATAAACCTGGTGAAATCTACAGAGGGTATAACAACCGGACATTGTATGTAAATATTGGAAATGGGGAATTTAAAGAAAGGCCTGTTTCTGAGGAAATGAAGGAAAAATTTATTGGTGGAAAAGGATTTGGATTGAGGTTGCTTTGGGATGGGACAAAACCTGATACCAAATGGGACGATCCCGAGAACGAGATCATCATTTCTCCAGGCCCTATTGCCGGTGTCACTCAATATTCAGGAACAGGCAAGTCTTTGGTGGTATCCATATCACCCACTACTGATTTAGTGATTGACAGCAATGTGGGTGGATATTTTGGGCCCTATTTAAAATTTGCCGGGTTTGATGCTCTTGAGATACAGGGGAAATCAGAAAATGATATCATTGTTTTCATTGATGGCACTGAAAACAAAGTAAAAATACAACAGGCTCCTGAAGAGCCGAAAGACTCGCACCAATTAATAGAAGCTCTCACAGAGATGTATGCAGATGACGAGAAAGACAAAAAAAATGTTTCTGTGGTCAGTTCTGGACAGGCTGCAGAGCATACGTTGATCGGGATGCTCAATTTCAGCTGGTATGATGTAAGAAGAAAAGTGTGCAGAGTCAAACAAGCCGGAAGAGGTGGCATAGGCACAGTTTTCAGGAATAAAAAAATAAAAGCTCTGGTGGTAAAAATAGATAAAGTATCTCCCAATGCCAATCAAGTGGCTGATTTAAATTCCATAATGGAGAGGGGAAAGAGATTCATAAGAGAAATCAGGGAGCTGGATGACAAACAAAACAGGATGAGAAAAGTCGGAACTTCCCATCTTATGGAGATAATGAATGAATATGACTTGCTTCCTGTGCATAATTTCAAATACGGTTCTCACAAAGATGCTCATAAAATTAGTTCCAAAGAATTTCAAAAGAATTTCACTCAAGGGATGCCAGATGGATGCTGGCTTGGCTGTATGATGTCATGCTGTAAGATGGTGGAGGAATTTGAATTAAAGACAGGTCCTTATAAGGGAGAGAAAGTCGAAGTGGAAGGTCCTGAATATGAAACTGCTGCCGGAGTTGGCTCAAACTGCGGAATTTTTGATGTGAATTCTGTGCTAGAACTTAATTTTTACTGTGATACATACGGAATTGATACCATATCCTATGGAACGTCGGTGGCTTTTGCAATGGAATGCTATGAAAATGGAATCATAGATGACAAGGTCACAGGAGGGCTCAAACTAAATTTTGGAAATGCCCGAGCTTCTCTGGAGATACTCCATCAGATGGCAGAAGGAAAAGGATTTGGCCTAGTCGTGGGTAGGGGAGTGAGAAAGATGAAGGAAAAGTTCATAAAAGAGTACGGAGCGGATCCCCAACTTTTACAAAACATTGGAATGGAGAACAAAGGCCTTGAATACTCCCAATATGTATCCAAAGAATCGCTTGCTCAACAGGGAGGATATGCTATGACCAATAAAGGACCTCAGCACGATGAAGCATGGGTTATTTTTATGGATATGGTCAACAATCAAATCCCGACTTTTGAAGATAAAGCAGAAGCTCTCCATTATTTTCCTATGTTCCGCACCTGGTTCGGCTTGATGGGACTTTGTAAACTCCCTTGGAATGATGTGGAACCTGAAGGGAATGAAGAAGAAGAAGAACCAGAAAAAGTGCCGGAGCATGTGGATAATTATGTCACTATTTTTAATGCAGTTACTGGAAAAACCATTGACAAACATGAACTTATAAGGCAGTCAGAACGGGTTTATAATTTTCAAAGAATTTTTAATCTTAGAAGAGGAAAGGGAAAAAGAGAACATGATGCCCAACCTTACAGGGCAGCTGGGCCAGTGACTGAAGAGGAGTATAAATCAAGGAAGAGAAGGTATGATGATCAACTGAAAAAAATTCTTAAGGTCGATCCTAATGGCAAAAGCATAAAGGAAAAAATAGAACTGTTAAAGAAATACAGGGAAGATAGATACGAGAAGTTATTAGATGCTGTGTATGAGCGGAGAGGATGGACCAAAGAAGGGATTCCTAAAATAGAGCATTTGAAGAAACTGGGAATGGATTTGTCAGAACTTATTGAAACGGTTACGCCGTATCTGGATTAACCTGGATTATCCGTAAAAAAATAAAAATGATTGAGACGAATAGAGCTGAAAACAACACCATCACAATTAACAATAAAACAGTAGAATGGGAAGAAGACATGACTGTAACCAGACTGTTGGAAGTTATGAACTACACATTTAAAATGCTCGTAGT
>JAWLEN010000022.1:0-31453 GCA_041686095.1 Candidatus Aminicenantota bacterium | reverse complement strand
TGTCATTCCGGGAACCTGTGATCGAAGCAAGTTCTTTATTGCCTGATTTGAGTTTTGGCAGGCCCAATTCACCAAGGACTTTGTTTAAAGAGGAAGGGTCATTCATGTGGAAATAGCGGTGTGAGGGGCCCATTTTAAGATCTAATTTAGGCTTGGGGTCTCTAAATATATATCTGGTGTATTCCCCCATGTCCTTGGTTTGACCCTTTTCAACCGTATAATTGTATACAGGTTCTTTTTTAGGAAAAATGGTGGAAGTGACATCTGAAAGTGTGATTTTCTTTGCCTCACTCTGGTTAAGATAGATAAGCCCCAATAAAAGAAAAAGGAAAAGAATGGCGCCTCTGATAAAGTTTTCTTTTTCTCCTTTGATTAATATCTTCAGAAGCCAGAAGGAGGAAAGAAAAAGCAGAAAAGCAAGGGCATCTGGAAGAGTGATTGAAGCTATGAATTCACCCATTTTATTTATTCAAAAACAGACCTAATCAATTTGAGAACAATTTTTCAAGTTCTTCCATGAGTTCTAGATTTTTATTGACTACAATCATGGGAATATTGTTTTTTTCAGCAATAATAGAGAAACGCCTGTCTTCATCACCTTCTTTATTAATAACCAGAATGTCCGAGTTAGGCGCCACCGCCTCTATACTCAATTCATCTGTATTATCGCCAGGAGCGGCTCCTTGAGATCTTCTCTTCATTCCTTCGATATGAGCGCCGATTAGGGTTATGTTTTGTTTTTGAGCTTCATTGATTAGAGATTTAATTCTTGACAGCTCGTCATCTATGGATATTCCGGCAGCCCCCATTCCCTTGAGGCTTGCTCCCATGACAATAATCAAGGATTTATAAGGAGTTCCGGCTTCCTGAGCTGAAATAAGGTCTTCGGGGCCAGCCTGCATATTTATGGCATAGGCTGGATCGGGATCCTCAAAGTTAATCTTCATAAATATGACTTTTATCATGGTGGCTCCAGGGCTTTGTCCGCAAGATGTGATCAGCACGGGTAGGTCAGCCCTGGGTTCTTCAATATCACTGCTCAGAAGAGGAGAGAACAGCAAAAGGAAGAGTATGAAGGAAATTAAAATGTTTCTATTTGTATAATGCATGATGGTCTCCTCTTGAAGAATCCTATTGACCTGACCTATTCATAAAAAAATGGCGATGTTTTCATTGTCATTTTATTTTCAGCGATATGCAAGATTTTTTCAAGAACAATGACTTGAACATTTTTCCTGTATGTATTTTTTATTTTAATCGCCATTTTTTTACCCTTAATGCGAGCCGATCTCACTGCATCTGCTTCGTTACAGGGCATTCGTAGTGAAGGACCACGACTTCATGCCCTGTGCCTCGCATCTCCAACAAGCTCGACTCGTGAATAATTCAGGTTGATTAAATTTAATATTAAATAACCCATGATGTCAAATAATACCAAAAACTTCCGGTTTAAAAATTCTCTTCTAATGAACAGGTGAATCCCCTTTATTGTTGTTCCATACAGATTGAGTCTATCATGGGCAGTAAAATTTTTCCACTCATAATTTTAGGAAGGAAGAAAAAATAGAGAAAACCTCTTGACAAAAACAAAAGATAAAATTAACCTATACGTATACTGATAAATCAATTGAAAGTAAACGCTAAGGAACAAAATGGATAGAAAAATGATGTTAGAAAGCGAGTTTCTTGAGACGACAGGAATAAGGGAGCCAGAACTTAAAGAATGGCAAAATTTGAGGTTAATAAAACCAGATGGAATCACAAGTGAGAATATTCCTTTTTTCACCAAAGACACCATAAATAAGGCTTTAAAAATCAAGAACCTCGTTGATATAGGGTATGGATTCAAAGATATTCAGAGAATAGTCAAAAAAGTGGGGCTTCCTGGAAAAGAAGAGCAGGTAAAAAAGTCGGATAAAGTAAATAAATATCTGACAGTTGGAATTCTTGCCGAGCGGGTGGGAGTAAGTTCCCGAACCATTAAATACTGGGAGGATAAAGGCATCATTGAACCGGATATGAGAAGTGAAGGGGGATTCCGTCTTTATTCGGAAGTTTATATTTATCTGTGCAAGTTGATAAAGGATTTGCAGCTGTTTGGGTATTCACTGGAAGAGATAAAGGAGATATCAGACCTATTTCGAGATTATTTGGCCCTAGATGAAGGACTTGAGAGATATCCTGTTGAACAAAATGATAAAAAGCTGAATGTGATGCTGAAAAAAATCAGAGAATTTTATCAAAAAATGGACCTGTTTAAAAAAGGAATCGAAAGATGGGAGGACCTCTTAAACAAGAAAAAAAAGGAGATCATATCCCTAAAACAGAGAAATAAAAAAAGACAAAAATTAAAAAGGAAGAAAAAAGATGAGTAAAATAGTATTTATTGAACCTAAAGCACCCAACCTTCATATATATTCCCAATTTGAGCTTCCCAGACTTGGCATTTATATCCTGGGGGCTCTCATGAAAAAAAGAGGTTGGGATGTGGATATGATATATGAGGAAAAAGAAAAAATCGATTACTCTGATTTTGACAGTGTGGATATGGTGGGGATTTCCACCATAACATCTACGGCTCCTAGAGCTTATAAAATTGCAGACAGAATCCGTGACTTGGGGATTCCTGTCATAATGGGGGGACCTCATGTGACTTTTTTATCAGAAGAAGCACTCGAACACGCTGATTTTGTTATTCGGGGAGAAGGGGAGGATGCATTGATGAAATTTATGGATGCCTGGGAAGGAGATAGCGATTATTCCAGTGTTCCTAGTCTCTCCTATAAAAAGGATGGCAAATCTTTCCACAATCCAAAAGGACCGGTGATTGACGATCTGGATAAAATCCCTTTCCCGGATTTCGGGGATGCTTATACCAATAATGTTCGAAACAAAAGACAGACGATACCGGTCCAGACTTCAAGAGGCTGTCCTTTTAACTGTGAATTTTGTTCGGTGACCGGGATGTTTGGGAAAAAGTTTAGATTCCGATCCACACAGAATGTTATAGAGGAGCTTAAAAAATACAATAAGAAGCACAATCATATCTTTTTTTATGATGATAATTTTGCTGCCAATCGAAAGAGAATGAAATTTCTTTTAGAGTCCATGATAAAGGAAAATTTTAAATTTGACTGGTCCACTCAGGTAAGAGTGAATGTGGCTAAACACGAAGATCTGCTGAAGCTCATGTACAAAGCAGGATGCCGGACTCTGTATATTGGATTGGAGTCAGTTAATCCACAAAGCCTGAGATCCATGAAGAAAAATCAGACTGTTGAGCAGATAAAAGAGGGGGTTAAAGTGATACAAAAGCACAGGATACGTATCCACGGTATGTTTGTCTTTGGTTTTGATGATGATGACTGGCAGACGGTTAAAAAGACCATTAAATTTGCCAAAAAGGCAGGGATTTCTTCTTCCCAGTTTCTCATTCTCACCCCTCTTCCTGGTTCACAGCTTTATAACAGGATCGTATCTCAGGGTCGACTTATTTTTAAAGACTGGTCTCTTTTTGATGCCCATCATGTGGTTTTCCGCCCTGCTAAATTCACTGTCATGGCTCTTCAAAAAGCTCAGATAATAAGCCATAAAAAGTTCTACTCCCTCAAAAGGTCAGTCAAAAAGTTTTTTCAGTTCAAATGGATCGAGCTGGCTATCGATCATTATGCTCGAAAGCTTAATCGAATGTGGGAGAAAAAGAACCAGACTTTCCTCAAAGCCATGGACATTCTGACAAGCAAAAAGAATGCCATTATAAAACTCGATTACAAACAGAAAATAAAATTGGATTAAAAAGTGTAAACCATTCCGGCTGTGATACAAAAAGATGATTGAGGTTGATCCTGATCTATATACTGATAACGAGAGTTCATGATAATACCTAATGCTGGAGTGAAGTAAATTTTCAATCCTATTCCACCAAAAACGCTCAAGGGAAACTTCCTTTCAGGAGGTTCGATCTCAGTTTCATATCCGTATTCAGAAACATATCTATCCATTTCTGCATTAACAGCATAACTCATTCCAGTCCCGGTGTTGACAAAAAGACAAAATTTATGACTCCGGAAAAGATGAATACCAAATAAAAAGAATCCTGAAATGTATTCATAGGTGTTGATTTTGACAGTATCATTGTCAGAAGTATCAGTGAGAGTGGTTGTTCCTCCTAAATTATAGTCGGCTTCAATCCCAAAAAAAACAGGATGGATAGAGGTGGTTAATCCCATCCCAAATCCCAGAGTATTAAAAGAGGAGACTAGAGGAAAATCATTTTCTCCTTCTTCGTAGTCTTGTTCTGAGCCTGTAGCTCTCATGAAATTTCCTTTTGCAAAGAGGTAAAAATCTGTCTGACCGAGTCCGATGTTCGCTGAGATAAAAAACAAAAAAATGAGTATAAATACTTTAAGTAACTTCATTCATCATTCCCTTATCAGAATTTCCCTATCCCTTTTTTTACATTTATCACCACAATCAGAGCCGTGGTGGAATTTTCAAATATCCCATCTGTCACAGTAAATAATATCTCATACTCACCGGATTGAGTGTGGGAAGGAGTCCATGAGAAAAGCCTTGAATTAGGATCGAAGTCTGCTCCGCTGGGAAGATTGGAACAGCTGTAAGTCAGGGTGTCTCCATCAGGATCGCTGGCTGTGACATAAAATGATAGTTCTTGGCCTTCTTTAACGCTCTTATCGGGAATAGCATTGATTTCAGGAGGATTGTTAGCCACTAAAATACCCCACGGCCTAAGAACCCAAGTTCCTCCCTCACAATCGCCCATTCTGATTTTAAAATAACCATTCTTGCCCCAATTCTCTCCCCAGGAATTTTTGCATATCCAATAGTTTTGAGTCTCGTTATAACCGACTAAGACCACTAAATGGCCTCCCTCATAAGCAGCACCTATGGTTTTTTCGTAAATCCCTGAAGTGTAATAATAAAAATCGTCGTAAACCTCCATAAAGAAAACCACAGGCCCGCTTTGGAGAGAGCTTTTGACAGCATATTTGTCTGCATAATAAGTCGTGACCCAGCCCCAATTTTCAATTTTAAATAGTTTTATATTCCAATCACTGCAGAGATGACAAGGGATATTGCTTGCCTGGTACGGAAAACAATCCTCAGAAACAACTCCGTTTGATTCCATATAATCAAAGGAATCACAAGCATATCCCCCGTCGCAGTCTCCGGCACTGGAACAGGAAATAAGGTCTTGTTCAGACAGGTCTGGATACTCGAGAGCAGCAGCGCAGTCTATGTTATTGAAGTTTTCAATTTTCACGGTTAGTTCTGATAGTTTCATGAGATTATTTGATAAAAACGCGGCTGGAGAATACAGCTCGTTCTCTGTATTATACCTTGCTTCCACAGCTCCACAGGCTGCAAAGGCCCAGCAGCTTCCGCAGTCACCTTGGTCTTTCACTGATGTTAAGTAATTTCTATTGTTTTTATTCCTCCAGTCTATCTGTAGAGGAAGAGCCGGTTTTTCTTTTATTTCAATGATTTTTTCAGGATCTGCGTACATAGGCTTAAAACCGCCAAGCCTTTGTCTTCTTTGTTCAGGAGGAAGAGAAACAAGTGATGTTTTTCCTGCTTTCCAGTCTAAACCCTGGAGAAGTATCTGCTGGTTTATCCTGTTGATTTCCTCTTGAGAAGGATCGTTTTTCGATTGGATGCCGAATAAAAGAAAAGAAAGTCCGGCCAGAAGAAAAACCAACACAGTTATTTTTGTTCTTTTCAAATATTTCTCCTTAGTAAACTGCTTATTATTCTATATCACAATGTCCTCAATGTCTTTTCATGATATTGGCAGTTCCATATATGATGAGCAATAGAGAAACTATTTGTATCATTGTGATGTGATTCCCGAATACAAGGTAAGTACAGAGTGCAGGATAAATAATAGCTGCCGAATACTGCACAGGACCGACCAGCATCATGTGTCCCAGCTTGTAGGAGATCTGGAGCGTTATGAATGCAGCCAGAGAGAAAAAAAGATACACATAAAAATAGGGAGACGAAAAATATAATTTTACATGAAATCCAGAAAAAGTGACCAATACCTTTACGGAAACAATGATCATACCTGTGGATATTCCTGAAACCGAAGCAAACAAAATCGTTTTTAACCTCCTTGAGACCTTTTTGAAAAGAGTCAGCACCAGCATAAAAAAAGGGAACACAGACACAGAAATGAAATAAGGTATTTGTACAAAAGTTTGATCTTTTTTCTGTTCAAATATATTGAGCATTATTATTGAGATGAAAATCACCAGGGTATAGATGAAATCAGATTTATATATTTTTTCCTTGAGAACAATATTTGAGAGGAAGACAAGAACAATGACCCCCCATCCTGCAAATGCGGATACAATATGAGGCTCAAGTTCATTAAGCGCGACAGCATTAGGAACAATAGAGCTGTTTAAAATTAAAAAACCAAGGACCCAAGTCAATAAATTTTTATAATATGTCCTATTTTTTTCCCCTTTATAGTTGATCCAAGATATGCCTCTTTTCATCAATACAAAACCGATAGAGATCAAGGAGTAAGCAAGAACAGGGAAAAAAAGACTAAGCCAGGAAATCATTTATGATAAATGGAAAAAAGAAAACAGTGAAATTGAATGTCAGGGGCCTTTATTAAATTTACCATTCACCAAAAGCAACTTCTTTTTGTTCTTCCATGTGATAACCTCCTTAATATAGTAAAACAAGCTGAAACTCTATCAGCTTTTAATTCCCTAAGGGATCCAAACCTTTATTCTTAATGAGAGCTTCTTTCCATTCTTCAGTATAAGATAGTCGCTGGCTTCTTCTTTTTTCAGCATCGTAGATACGGAGGTGGTTGTATTTGACCAGCAGTTTATCGCCTAAATCCCACCAGGCTTCTATCACCCTTAGGGCATGTGAGATGGAATAATCAGTGAGGAAATTTTCAGCAAGTGTGCGGTCTTTCTGGTGAAGCTCCAGAGCTGTGTTTTCAACAGCCGAAGCTCTCTTTATGGCCCCGTCCTCCCAGATATGCTGCTCTTTTTTGACATCCTCTATAGCATGAGAATAGACCACCTGGGTATGAAAATCCACGTAATCAAATGCCCATCGGGCTGAGTCCCGGTTAAACTCCCAGTGGTCTCCAACGGTCAAGGGCTTGGGGAGATTTCTCATTCCTGCATAAAGGGGCATGTAGCAGGAAGTGTCCTGAGCGCCCATAGAGAGCCACACCACACCCCCTACAGGATTAGGGAGCCAGCTTCGGGAAACAGTGATGGTGGTGTATTCCACATTATTCACACTGATACACCTGGGACTGGAGTAACGCTCATCTTTGTAGCGGAAGCTTTGAAAATAATTGGGATTATTAAAAGGGCCTGATTTTATTCCCTTTGAGGGATCGAACATGGATCCTTTGTATTTATCCCGGGTGAGATCCATCACATCTTTCAGAGAAATTTTTTTGTCTGGTTTCACTGAGAAAGGAAGGTCCATATTGGGTGTATCAGGTTGGAAATTTTTTGAGGGAGCGACCAGGTCAAAAAATCTCCACAGGCGGCCTCTTCGGCCTTTGCTGGACAAGGCGCTTCCTTGGGCTGGTGAATAAGCTTTTTTCCAGCTGAAAGGCTCATCTCCTTCTGGATCATAGAAGCCTTTATCCACCGCAAGGGAGATGACGTTGGAAGAGGCAAGAAACATGTCTTTGTTCTCAACATCGATCTCTCCGATCCTGGACTCATTGGGGCACACACTGACATGGTCATCAGGAACTCTTTGGGCGCACCAAACCGCACCTGGTTTTCCGCTTTCAGGTGTCCATAAAGGTCCTACGGGCATGATTTCGAAAATCCAGACTTCCTCAGGGTCAGCCACAGCCAGCATTTCTCCGCTGTCATGGAAACCATATCCGTATTTTTCACCGAGCTGCCCCATGAGTTTTATGGCTTCTCTAGCTGTCTTGCATCTTTCCATGGCAACCAAGGTCAGCATAGTTATATCAAACTTGGCTGATGGGGTAGGATTCCTCATTTCTCTCCGGCATCCGATAGTGGCCTCTCCAAAGGCCAGCTGGTGCTCATTCATATACCCGAACACACTGTGATGAAAAGCATAGGTATGAGCTGGCTGAGGTATATCCAGTCCTGTATAACCCTCTTCAAGCGCCATGGCCCACTTTCCTCCCTGTTCAGGAGGCCAAGTCTTGATTTGATTTATGTGATATATTTTTCTCATGTCTCCTGGTTCATGGTCAGCAGCAGGAACATGGTGCCATGTAAAATCACATATTCCGCAGTCAGCTGCATGAGTAGTCATGACTGAGCCGTCTGTAGAAGCCTCTTTCCCCACCAAAATGGATGTGCATCCTTTAAGAGTGAAATTTTCTCTGTTTTTTTTAGGACTTTTGGTCAGATTCGCATTGAAAAGAAAAAATACAAAAGCGAGCAAAAAAAACAGAAGTATTCCTCTTGAAATAGCTTTATTCTTTAACTTCACAATGAACCTCCGTATATAATCTATTCTTTGGTTTTATATCCAGCTTGTTTTAAAGCAGCCGAGACGGTGATTTTCATGGGTTCAATAAAGGGGACTTCTATATCTTGTTTTTTAAGAACCAGAGGAATTTCAGTGCATCCAGCGAGGATGGCCTCAGCTCCTCTGTTTGTAAGAGAAGCGGCGGTGCGCAGAATGCAGTTTCGACTGCTTCCGGTTTTATGCCCGGCTTTTATCCCTTGCGGGCCGAATAGGGCCTCCATCACTTTTTTTTGTTCACTTTTATCAGGTGTTATCAACTGGATTCCTCTTTTTTTAAACGCCTGGTGAAATATTTCTGATTTTATGGTGCCGCTGCTGGATAAAAGGCCTACTTTTTGAACATAAGGAGCATTTTTTTTTACCCATTTCACAGCTTCATTAATAAGACTTATGAATTCGAAACTTGCTTCTTTTTTTACTTCTGGAATAAAATAATGAGCGGTGACACAAGGCATGACAATCATATCTGCTCCTGCTTTTTTAAGAGCGGATATACCTTGGATAAGGTAGGGCACAGGATCTTCTCCTGACTTAAATATGGCATCAGTTCTGGGAGGAATTTCTGGATTGCTGTAAATAATTATTTTTGGATGATCCTGGTCCTTTTTAGCTTTTGTCTTTTTGATAAAAAGATCAAACATGAAAGCTGTGGCTTCAGGTCCCATACCCCCTAAAATTCCAATTGTTTTTTTTTCTTTGTCAGTCATTTTATATTTCAAATTTTAGAGAAGCTGATGATTTTAACGATCTGGGGTTCGGATAAAATATTGGGATTGAAGTGATTTCTAAATCCAATTTTGTTTCCTCTTTTATAAGGGTATAGAAATACCATAAACAAATAATCCGGTCAATTAGTGGTTTTTTAAGGAGTCTATACCACGGAATTAGAAATACTTCCATCCAACGAAATAAATTGACACAGCCCTGATTTTTGGTATAATTAATCTGAAAAATGGGATAAAGCCTCAATCAATGATTTTTATACATTATGAATAAGGAGGGAATATGAAAAAGAGCGCTGTCATTTTTTTTGTATTGGCATTCATTCAATTCATCACAGTTCCAGCTTTTACCTCAGGTGTGAGATTGACTGATTCTGACCATTCAACAGTCAAAGAGTTTTCTTTAAAAACAGATTACTCCAGCCAGATCAACATGAAAAAAGCTTTTTTTGCCATGGGTGAATCTTGGGCTAAAGAAGCTGGCTTGATCCAAGAATCAGCCGAAGGGATGTCACTTGAAGAAGAGATCGCATCTCTAAAGAAGAAAAGAACTGGATTTTTATTGGGTTCAATCGCTTTGTTCGCAGCAGCCGGAGTTTGCGTTTGGCGATTTACGGAAGTTGAGCCCACTCAGGCGGAACGCCCGGGTATTGAAGGTTCAGGGGGCGGAGAAGGAACCATTGGAATGGGAAAAGTGATATGGGTTACTCTTGGTGCGATTTCTGGCGCCATAGGTGTGGTGTTGATCAGCAATTATTCAAAGACCAATAAAGCCATCAAGGCCAAAGAAAAGGAGCTTGAAAGTTTGTCCCAAGCTCAGCAGAAGCTGGCACAAGCTTTAAACAAGTAAAAACAGGGACAATCTTGCTGATTGGTTTTTATCTGTTTATTATAAACATCCTCGCCAATTCAAAAATTGAATCTCTCCTTGATTAGGCGTCTTTCCGCATAAGAACAAAAAAAGAAAAATCTGAAATAACAGAACAATTACTCTGAGATACCCAGAAGATCCAGCATGAAAGCATATTCCAGGGCAGTTCTTTTGTATCCCTTGAATCGTCCTGAAGCGCCGCCGTGTCCGGATTCCATGTCTACATCCAAAACAAGAAGATTATCATCTGTTTTCATGTCTCTTAGTTTAGCCACCCATTTAGCAGGCTCGAAATATTGGACCTGGGAGTCATGGAGTCCTGTGGTCACCAGTATGGCCGGATAATCTTGTTCTTTAACGTTGTCATAAGGGGAATAAGAGAGCATGTATTCATAGTACTGTTTATCTTTGGGATTTCCCCATTCATCAAATTCGCTGGTGGTGAGAGGGATGCTGTCATCCAGCATAGTGGTTACTACATCTACCCAAGGAACAGCGGCAATCACTCCTTCCCAAAGGTCAGGCCTCATATTGAGAACAGCGCCCATAAGCAGGCCTCCGGCGCTTCCGCCCATAGCAAAGAGTTTGTCTGAGTTTGTGTATCCCTGCTCGATCAAGTATTCGGCACAGTCAATAAAATCAGTAAAAGTATTTTTCTTCTTGAGAAGCTTTCCTTGTTCATACCAATCCCTGCCCATCTCAGAGCCTCCCCTTATATGGGCTATGGCATAGATAAATCCCCTGTCTAGAAGGCTCAGCCTGTCAGAACTGAAATTCGGGTCCATGCTGGCTCCATATGACCCGTATCCATAGAGGAGAAGAGGATTGTTGCTGTCTTTTGTCAATCCCTTTCTATAGACCAGTGATATGGGGACTTTTGTTCCATCCTTGGCCGTGGCAGCGAGGCGTTCGCTGTGATAATCAGAAGGATCAAAATCACCCAACACTTCCTGTCTTTTGAGGAGCTTTCTTTCTCCGGTTTTCATATTATAATCATACACAGACCTTGGCGTGGTTAAAGACGAGTATGAAAATCGCAGAATTTCAGTGTCAAATTCAGGGTTACTGGTGGGATAAGCGGCATAAGCCTCTTCTTCAAAGTCGATATAATAGTCTTTATCACCTGATTGAGTCATGACTCTTATCTGTCTGAGACCGTCTTTTCTTTCACTCAGCACAACATAGTCTTCAAATACTTCAATATTGTTGAGAAGCACATCGCTGCGGTGAGGGATGATTTCTTTCCAGTTGGATTTTTCTGTTTTGTCAACTTCTGTCTCCATGAGTCGGAAATTTTTGGCATTCCAGTTAGTGATAATATAAAACTTGTCCTTATAATGAGTGATGGAATACTCATGATTTTTTTCTCTCTCCTGAAATATCTCAAATTCTCCGAAGGGATTATTGGCATCCAGATAACGCATTTCTGTAGATAGAGTCTGATAAGAAGCAATGATCAGGAAGCGGTCTGATTTTGTCTTGTAAATGGAAGTAGAGAAAGTGGGATCCTTTTCATGGTAAATCTCTACATCCTGAGAAGGATCAGTTCCTAAGACATGCCTGAATATTTTATACGCTCTGAGTGTATCATCTTTGGTTGAGTAAAAAAGAGTCTTATTGTCATTGGCCCACACCGCTCCTCCAGTGGTGTTGGGAATTTTATCTTCCAGCATTTCCCCTGTTGTAAGGTCTTTGATATGGATGGTGTATTTTCTCCGGCTGACAGTATCAACACCGTAAGCCAGATATTTGTTGTTTTGGCTGACACTCAAGCCCACTGCACTGTAGAATGAATGTCCTTTTGCCATTTCCTGAACATCCAGCATGACCTCTTCTTCTGCATCCAGGCTGCCTTTTTTCCTGGCGTAAATGGGATAATCATCTCCCTCTTCATACTTCCTGTAGTAAAAGTAACCATTGTCTCGGTACGGAACAGACATATCAGTCTTTTTTATTCTTCCCACAATTTCATTATAGAGTTTGTCCTGGAGTTCTTCAGTGTGTTTCATGACCGCTTCTTTATAGGCGTTTTCAGCTTCCAGGTAGTCGATGACGTTTGGGTTGTCCCTTTGGTTTAACCAGTAATAATTATCGATTCGGGTGTCTCCATGAATGGTTAATTCTTTAGGTATTTTTTTGGCTTTTGGCGGCATTACAGATTCCTCGGTTTTGTTTTCCGCACAGCTAAATAGAAGCCCTAAGGCAAATAATGTTAAAAAAAATAAAGGACCTGTTTTTTTTAAAAATTTTTGGATTTGGATCATTGCTTTCCTCCATTTGAAGTTCACAGGATGTAAAAATCATATTCAAATTATGGTTTTTATTCAAGAAAAAATCAACTTGGATTATTTATAGTGGCCGGATATTGTAATCAGATTATATTTGTACTAGAATATGTTTTCAAAATGGCTTCATCTGTAAGACAAAAAGAAGAGAGAAAAAAAATACTCCTTACAGAAGACGAAGTCATCGTGGGGAGTGATATAAAACAGATTTTGGAGTACCGGGGGTATATTGTCTCAGATGTGATTTCAACTGGGGAAGAGGCTTTAAGAAAAATAGAAAAGTTCAAACCAGATCTAGCTCTTATGGATATTAAGCTGGCCGGAGACATGGATGGTATTGAGACCGCCCAGAATATACGAAAGAAATATGATGTGCCCATTGTTTATCTCACAGCATTGGGTGATGAAAAAACATTTCAAAGAGCCAGACAAACAGAGCCTTTTGGTTATATCTATAAACCTGCTGAGGAAAAAGACCTAGTGGCTACTGTTGAGACCGCTCTTTATAAACATAAAATTCAAAAGGAGCTCACTGCCAGTGAGCGAAAATTTAGATTGCTGTTTGAAATGTCAAAAGAAGCGATTTATATTTCAGACAGAGAACCAAAGATTCTGGAGGCTAACCCCGTTTTTTTGGAAATGTTTGGTTATTCACTGGATGAGATCAGAAGAATCGATGTGACAGGGCTTTATAAAGAGTCAGATAAAAGAAAGAAAATCCAAAAGCAAATCGAATCCAAAGGATTTGTCAAAGATTATCCAGCAAAACTAAAAAAGAAAGACGGTTCAGTCAGGGACTGCCTGATAACAGCCACAATCAGACGGGATTCTTCAGGTAAAATAATAGGTTATCAGGGTATTATACGGGATATAACGGAGCAGAAAAAAATCCAGCAAAAGATAAAGGAATCAGAACAGAAATACAGAGCGCTTTTCGAGTACTCTAATGACGCTGTTTTTCTTATGAGTCCTCAAGGAGAGCAGCTTGAATTCAATCAAAAAGCCGCAGAGTTAGTGGGTTACAGTAAAGAAGAGCTTAAAGGCGTGTCTTTTAAAGACCTGATTGCAAAATCAGAACAAAAAAATGCAGAGAACAAATTGGAAGAAATCAAAAACAAAAAGTCCATTCCGGTTTACAGGCGTACAGTGAGAAGAAAGGACGGGAGCACTGTGACGGTAGAAGTCAATCTATCACTGATTTCTGATTCAGAAAACCGCCCTCTTTTCATCCAGAGTCTAGTGCGGGATATTTCAAACAAGAAGTCATAATTTGGCCCTCATACCAATCCTTTGGGCTCACTCTCACAGCAGGGATTCTTCTTGTTTTTGTAAAAACCTGAAAATTTTACTTTTTATCTTCGATAGGTTTGTGGACTTTTTTTTCTCCCCAAGGGGACCAAAGTCCATAACTTTTTTCATCTATTCTGCATTTTCCTTCAGAAGTCCATTTGAGGCCGTAGTTATAACCAAACCATAAATAGTCATCCCCGCCTCCATTTTCAGTGGTGATTATGTAGCGGGCAGAAATATTCCCGATTCCCAACACTTTCCCTCCTGGAAGAGAGGTGTCTCCTTTGTTGGCGTCAAACGGGATCCATCCATAATTGGGAAGGTAGACCTCGGTCCACCGGTGAAAAACATCGTCGAAACTGGCATCATCTCCTCTTCGGCTGACAGCTCCCACATATCTTATGGGAACTCCCAGAGCCCGGCACAGGGCGATCATGCAGTAGGAATATTCTGAGCAGGAGGCTGTTTCCCGCCTTAATACAGTGGGCGCAGGGTTCCATCCCCCTAAAGGTTTGAGATTGTAGCTTAAATTTTCTCCCAAATAATCATAAATACGGAGGGCTGTCCAATAGGGATTTTTTTCATCTCCTGCAATTTTTTGGGCTAGATTCTGTATAAACGGATCATTGATTTGGTATTTGTCTCCATCCTGAGTGTATTTTTTTCTTATATTTTCTGGAATATCCTCTAAAGTTCCTACTTTATCAGGATAGATAAAATATTCTGTAGAATAGACCTTTGCTTTGATTTTCCAGCCGGGTTTAACAACCGAATCCTTCTCAAGATTATTGTAGTGGAAGTGAGCTATTTCCTGTCCCCAGCTGTCGGTTATGACTTCATCCGGCTGTTGATCGAACTGAATAGAGCCTATGAATTCCTGGTTGTCTCTGTTTTTTGGTAAGGGAAGATAGATATCAAGAGTTTTTACATTTCCAGGACCATAGTTCCGGAATTCTTTGATGAAGTGGAGATTCATATGGCGCTCATCCCATTTGGACAGAAAATCTTTGTCAAAAATTTTGACTTTATAGATTTCGTCGTTTTCATAATCAACATTCCACAGAACATCATCTCCCCACGCAAGACCAGAGGCAAAGGGACCATAGCTTCGGAGAGATGAAAGACAGAGTCCATCTGAGGGATCAACCAAATAGATCCGGTCCTCGATTCTATCCGTGACCCAGAGATATTTTCCGTCAAAAGTCAATCCAGCAGGCTCTCCAGCAGGGGAAGCAAAGTTTTGAACCATCATGCCGTCTACAGTGGAGACTTTGAGTATCAAGTCCCGTCTGTAATCTGTCATCCATATAAACTTACCATCCCAAGCCAAATCCCTGGGATCTGAGCTGTTGGATTCAAGCACAACTTTGGCCACTCCTGTCTCAGGGTCTATCTTATACAGATACTCCTCTTCTGAATCCACATGCCAGAGGTATTCACCATCCCATGTCAATCCTTCAGGAGAATAACCAGGGGAGTCGAAACTGGCGATGATGGTTCCTGTTTCAGGATTTATCTTATAAATTTTGTTTTCGTAAGAATCAGCTATCCAGAGATTTTGACCGTCATAAGCCAGTCCTGTGGGGCAGGGACCCGGAGTTTTGATAACATCTAAAATATCTCCTACTTTGGCCCATCCAAAAGATGAGAGGAAGAAACAGATAAAGCATAGGATCCATATTTTTTTCATTCACTCCTCCTTATATTTTACAGATAATATTTGATTCCAAAGCTGAGAACAAGGGAGCTAAGATTCAGAGAAAAACTTTCCTTTGATTCTCCCAAGTTCATATCTGTGATAGTCGTTATGCCCTCTCCCATTCTATAAAGGAAACAAGCTTCTGTGTACAAAGAAATATTATCATTTATTTTCAAAAAAGACCCGGCTCCGGCATGAAAGCTGATTCCATTATTGACTTCCTGGTCAACGGAAACCTCTGGTAAGGTTATAAGATCTTCCATTTCAAAATGGGAGAAAATAAAGCCTGTTCCTCCAAACACGTAAGGAGCCAATCTTTTGGTTTCAAACAGGGTGTAGTATAAAGACGCCTGGAAAGGGGCCATGCTTAAAGTGCCGCCAAAAAGATCGCCGGATTCCTCTTGCACACGGCTTTTCCAGTATCCAAAGTCTAAAGTGAGGGCTGTATTTTTCAGCAGAGGAACGGAAAAACCAAACCCGGTTTTCAATCCAGAGTCAATATTTTCCTTTAACATCCAGCAAAACCCGCCGTTTATGTGCAGGCTGTTTCTGGGACTTTGAGCCACCAGAGGAGACATGAATAAAAAAGCAGCTAAAACAGCCGCCAAGTATTTCCCTTTTTGGGCCATGTCTTGCTTCCTAAAAATCTATTATATCAGTTTTATCTGGCTTTGTACCATTTCTTTATGGCATCCACAGATGCGTTGATGGCTGGATAGGAAATAGGGGATGCGGATAATAATGGATGTGTGCCGATTTGAAGGTTGTCAATATCCATATCTGTCATTTTATTCAAAATCATTACTGAGAACATATTGACCATTTCTCCGACTGAATCACCTCCATACATCTGGGCCCCTAAGAGGGTGTGGGAATAACGAGAAAAGATGAGCTTCAAATATAATTTTGAAGCTCCTGGTAATTTTCCAGGATGTCTGTCAGTAGTCATAGCATTTCCCACGATATAGTCCATGTTCATTTCCTTTGCTTTCTCTTCAGTAAGCCCACTGGTGCCAAAGGCGGTTTTTCCAATTTTTGTAGAAAAAGAACCCAGGACTCCGATGAATTTACGCATAACTTTGATTTCGAATAGATTTGATCCGACCAGTCTACCTTCAGCCATAGCAGTGGAAGCCAGCATTATGTTTGAAAACTCTCCTGTAAAAAAATCGTATTTTGCCGCACAGTCTCCAATAGCAAAAATATCTTTATCAAAAGTACGCAAATATTCGTTTACCCATATGCCGTTTCTCGGATGCACGGCAAGTCCAAAATTGCTGGCTAAAGTCACATCTGGCCGCGCCCCTGCAGAGACAACAACCATGTCTGCTTTGATTTCTCTTTTATTATCCAGCACCACTCCTGATACTTTATCTGGTCCTATAATGGCATTTACTTTTTGACCAACAATAATTTCAGCTCCTTCTGATTTAAGTATTTCCTTGGCTTTATTGCCAAATTCGCTGTCCATAGTTGTGGCCAGGAGCCGGTCCAACATTTCGACGATAGTCACTTTTTTCCCTTCTTTTAAAAACTCGTCTGCCATTTCTACTCCGATATATCCCCCTCCGATAATCACGATCCGGTGACATTTTTCTGCATACTTCTTCATCTCGGAAAGATATTCGTAATCTTTTTTTACAGAAAAGACCCCCTCTTTTTGTATGCCTTTGATGGGTGGTAAAAGCGGGACTGATCCCGTAGCAATGACTAGTTTATCGTAGGTGACTTCTTTTCCACTTTTTAATTTCAGAGTCTTCTCCTCTTTTTCAACCACTTCATCGATAATCAAATCAGCCCCAGTTTTTGTAACCAATTCGTCAGGAAGGATATCTTCTTCGATTGAATTTAAAGAATGCACGATATAAGGAATACCACAAGGGATCAAAGCAACCTTTTCTTTTCGGATAAGGGCGATGCTTTTCTCAGGATAAGTATTATGAGCTGATAGTGCACAGGTCACCCCTGCGGCTCCTCCTCCTATTATGATAACATCGTATTTTTGCATTGATTTAACTCCTTCTAAGTAAAATTAATCTTTTTTGAATAAAAATAAGTATTATTCTCATGACCGCAATCAGTCTCAATTATGATGATATACCAATCATTTTATACAGTCAAAAATCATATCATTATGGCAAAATTCTTTAGGTTTCAAGATTTATATTGACTGGGTCTGTTTGTTGACTATATCATTTTATATGTTGTGTTTGTTACTTTGTATTTTATCATTTTTTCTTTAGAAAGGAGGTTTTATGTCTTCATTTAAAAAAATTCAGAACAGGCGAGAGTTTTTTCAGCATTCTGTATTTGGGATGGCTTCTATGGGTGTTTTTAGTTCAGCTAAATTCAAAAAGCCAAATTTTAACCGGGAGGAAATATTCTCTTCATTGAAAAAAGGGACAGATTCAAAAAAGATCGGAATCATCATCTGTGCGAGATACGAAAGCTGTGGAGGCGGAAAATGTCTGCGTTCGATGAAAGAACATGTGGGCGGGTTTTCTCAATACCCTGAGAACATTTCGCTGGATATTGTGGGATTTGGACAGTGCGGAGGCTGCCCCGGAGTGAATGTGGAGTATGTTCCGGAAGAAATGAAGAAAAACGGGGCTGAGGTGATCCATCTGGCCACAGGATTCGTGGTGGGTTATCCCCCCTGTCCTTACACACTTTATTTTAAGAACTTTATTGAAAGTTATTATGAACTGCCCGTGGTCATAGGGACTCACCCTATTCCCTTAAAGTATCTCAAAGCTCACAGCAAACTTCCCTCCATCCAAGAAATAGAAAAAGTGGCTCCTTATCTTCTTGAAGAAGATCGAAAAATCATGCTTGACTACAACTAGCCTAGAAAAATGAAAAGAAATCCATCAATGAAAAATATACTGAGAAAACAAATTTTATTATTACTCATGTCAACAGTGGCTGTGATGCTCTTCAATGGTTTTTCTTTGGGTGAACAGGATAATGAAATCATAGACCCGGTTCTCTACAAAAATTTGGAATACAGGTTTATCGGGCCCTACAGGGGAGGACGAGTCACGGCTGTGACTGGAATTCCGGATGATCCCTTCACTTTTTACATGGGCTCGACAGGCGGAGGGGTCTGGAAGACCACAGATGGGGGAATCAACTGGAGGAACATATCTGACGGATTCTTTAAAGTGGCCTCTATTGGCTCAATTGAAGTGGCTCTTTCTGATCCTAATGTCATTTACGTAGGGACCGGCTCAGCCAGCCCGCGGGGTAACATATCAACAGGAAGAGGGGTTTATAAATCCACAGACGCTGGCCGGACATGGAAGAGTGTAGGCCTTGAAACAGAAGCTCAGATCGGTAAAATCCAGATTCATCCCCAGGATCCTGACATTGTCTATGCAGCTGTGCTGGGAAATATTTTCGGTCCCGGTTCAGAAAGAGGGGTTTACCGTACTTTAGACGGAGGAATGAATTGGGATAAAGTCCTGTATATCAATGACAAAACAGGCTGTATTGATATGGTCATGGATCCGACCAATCCCCGGATTCTTTATGCTGGGATGTGGCAGGCCGAAAGAAAGCCTTGGACTCTGATCGATGGAGGAGAAAAAGGAGGAGTGTACAAAACCACAGACGGAGGAGAAACCTGGGAGCAACTCAAAGGAGGGCTTCCTACGGGAGTAGTGGGTCGAGTCGGAGTGGCAGTCTCTCCTGTAAATCCCCAGAAGATTTGGGTCATTCAGGAATCGATCAAAGAAGAAAAAGGGGGTATCTACCTATCTGAAGACGGGGGAAAAACATGGGACAGAATAAACCGGGAACACCATCTGCGCCAGAGGGCCTGGTATTATTCCAGGATTTTTGCTGATCCTGAAGATGAACACACCGTCTATGTCCTCAATACAGGATTCTATAAATCCTTGAATGACGGAAAAGATTTCCGGCGAATCCGAACTCCGCACGGAGACAACCACTGCTTGTGGATCAATCCCCATGAGTCAGATATCATGATCGAAAGCAATGATGGAGGAGCCAACGTCACCTATAACGGAGGACACTCTTGGTCCACTCAAAGCAATCAGCCCACGGCTGAGATCTACCGGGTCACTGTGGATAACCAGTTCCCATACCGTGTCTACGGCTGCCAGCAGGATAACTCATCCATTTGTATATCCAGCCAGGGAAGGCCGACTCAGGATTTTGATTCGGTAGGAGGCGGCGAAAGCGGTCATATCGCTGTGGACCCTGGGGATCCAGACATCATCTATGCGGGAAATTATATAGGAATACTGACCCGTTTAGACAGAGAAAGAGGACACACAAAGAGAATCAATGCCTATCCAGAGCTGGATGATGGGATTGCTGTCCGTGATCTCAAATACAGATTCCAGTGGAATTATCCCATAAGAATATCTCCTCATGATCCGAATATCCTGTATATCACATCCAATTATGTGCATAAATCTTCAGATCAAGGCCAGAGTTGGGAAGTGATCAGTCCTGACCTCACTCAAAGCATTGATGCCTATATGGACCGGCCCGGAGGACCTATCCAGCATGACTGCACTGGAGTGGAGACTTACTGCACTATTTTCGCATTTGAAGAGTCTCTACTTGAAAAAGGAGTTCTGTGGGCTGGCTCTGATGACGGACTGGTCCATGTTTCTAAAGATGGAGGTCAAAATTGGGAAAATGTCACACCCAAAAACATGCCCAAAGAAGGGACGGTCAATATGTTTGATGTCTCTTCCAAAGTCCCGGGACGGGTGTTTATGGCTGTTTATCGTTACAGGGATAATGACTTTCATCCCTATATTTTCAGAACCAATGATTACGGTCAATCCTGGGACCTTCTCACAGACGGGAATAACGGCATTCCCGAGAATTATTTTGTTAGGGCTGTTAGGGAAGACCCTGACCGCCAAGGTCTGCTGTTTGCTGGAACTGAGTTCGGGATGTTTGTCTCTTTTGATGACGGAAAACACTGGCAGGACCTGCAGCTCAATCTTCCCATAACTCCTGTCACAGACATGATGATTCACAACCAGGATCTGGTTGTTTCTACTCAAGGAAGAGCCTTCTGGATACTGGATGATCTTGCTGTTCTTGAGCAGATTGAAAAAAGCATGACCGATGAGCCGGTTGTTTTATTCAAGCCTGAAAGTGCTTATCGGACTCAAGTGAGGGGGACTCTCTCTAGGTTATCTGTGTATTATTATCTCAAAGAAAAACCAGAATCTGTAAAAATCGAGATTCTGGATCAAGAGGACCATTTAATTCAGGCTTTTGATAAAAGAAAATCTGAAAAAGGACTGAATCAATTCACTTGGAACTTGACTCATAAAGAACCGGAAAAAATTAAAGAAGCTGTGATTTCATTGAGCTACACCGGAGGCCCTGAGGCTGTTCCAGGTGACTATAAAGTCCGGCTGACCTGCGGCGAAGATGTCATGACGCAAAATTTCAAAGTCTTAAAGGACCCCAGATGGGATAACATTTCAGTTCAAGATTTGCAGGAGCAGTTTGACCTTCAGGTCAAAGTGGGTCAAAAGTTCACTCTCAGCCATGAATTGATCAAGAAAGTGCGTGACATCCGGGAGCAGGTCCAAAGCCTCTCATCTCGGGCCGTGAAAGCAGGTTTTAGTGATGAGGTCAAAAAATCAGCTGAAGAACTGGGGAAAAAACTGAGCGCTCTGGAGCAGGACCTGATCCAAACTAAAAACGAAAGCGGACAGGACCCCATCAATTATCAGGTCAAACTGGACAATCAGCTCGCTTATCTGTATTCAGCGGTCCATTCTCAGGATTCCAAACCCACTCAAGCCATTTATCAGAGATATGAGGACCTCAACAAGCAAGTTTTGGCTGCGGAAAAAAGATTCAAAGACTTGGCGGAAAATGAAATCACCAAGTTTGAAAAGCTTCTGGAGGAGAACGATATACCCAGGATCATCATTAAATAAGATGAATTATCAGGATAAATAATTAATCAAGCATGGGAAGGGCATGGGATTCGTCACCCGCTCGATTCCCCAGCGCGGAATCTCTCTCCCGGTTCGGGCTTCGCTCTCCTCTGAAGAGGAACCATGCCCGCTCAGCCCTCACAGGGGATTCCTTATCCCTTGCCCTCTCCCTTCTTAAATGTTTTTAAAGATTTCCGTTTAAAATCGGAAGATGGTGCCTATAGAGTAGAAGTTCAGCCAGGCAAAGTTAAACACTTCATCCACATCCGCTCCTCCTTCTATCATCCGGTATCCGGCTTTAAGGTCCCAGCCCGGTCCAGCCTTCACTAAGATCCCTAAAAGGATATCTTCAGCCCTTCCCTGTCCTCCCGGAGAAGCCAGGGCATCACCTTCCAAAAGAGCTCGAATATCGGGAGTGATAAAGTATTCGACCCGGAAATGAAGAAGAGGAACAATCCCCACATTTTTTTTTGTTGAAGATTTGTCCGGACTCTCAACCTTGATCACTGCATCACGGATTTTAGCTGTGAAACCTATGCCTACTTTCCATTTCGAAGATCGCACAATATCATAACGGTATGTCGCCCGGTAGGAATTGAATGTGTACACAGCGTCCAAAGGAGCTTGAGAAGCAAACTGTTCCTCAAAAAAGAATATTTCCTGATCGACTTGGCCTTCAGCCCTGAGTGTGAGCGGGGCGGCAAAGAGAGACACCACATGTTTTTTTCCCAGTTTTACGCCCGCTCTGAATCGAAAGAACATCTTGCTTTGGATATCCAGATCTTCGGACAGAGAAAAAAGAGTCCCTGTGGCATTAGGAATGCGCACATTGTTGTATCCGCTGGAGACCAGCCCTGTTTCAAAGTCTAAAAACCAGTCAGCAGAATAAGAGGGGGCCATAAACAACAAAAAAGCGGATAAGATAATTATTGGTTTGTATTTTATTTTGTTCATTTTTATAGACTCCTATTATATATGAAAAAGCTTCATCATGATTTTTGGGAGAATCCTTTGATCCAGATAAAATAGCAGGGCACTCCCAACAACACCGTCACCACAGCTGCCGTGGATTCAAGGGGTCGGTTCAAATAATTCACGACCATAAGCCCTAAACTGGTCACAAGGAAAAAAGCAGGGACCACAGGGAATCCCCAGACCTTAAAAGCATTATGGTTTCCAATATGCCGCTTCCGGGCCAGAAAGATACCGAAAACAGCCAGCCATGGGAAGATATTCAGAGCAAATCCAATATAGACCAGGAGCTGTTCAAAGGATCCGATGAGGACCATGATGACGGCGATACCCCCTTGAATCAGAATCGACCTTCCCGGCACTTTGTATTTGGGATGTATTTTGGCAGCAAAAGGAAAAAATAATCTGTCCCGGGCCATGGCAAAATAGACCCGGGGCCCGATGATGACAAAAGCACTCAAAGAAGACAGAAGAGCCAGGCTGATCAGAAGCCCCAGGGTATCCCCCATCCAGGGGCCAAAAGCCTCGATAGAAGCTCTCTCCACAACAGCAATGGTTCCCTCTGCCTGATTATAGGGGAGAGCCCGGAAAATAAATAGGTTCAGCGCTAGATAAAGTAAGATCACGATACCCGTACCCAGGACTAGCGAAAGGGGTAGGTTCTTTCTGGGATTTTTCATCTCTCCGGCAATATAAGAGCTGGCATTCCATCCGCTGTAGGAAAACATAACCAGCATCATGGCTGTTCCAAAAGCCAGCCACGAGCTCTGTCCTTGGGTGACAAAGGAAAACGCAGAGATCCCTTTTCCTCCGGTCAGGGCAATGCCGGTTCCGGCAAGTCCAACCACAATGGCGATTTTGAGAAAAGTCAGAAAATTCTGGACTTTGGAACCCAGCTTCATCCCCAGATAGTGGATTCCGGTAAACAGGATGATCAGGAAAAGAGCCACGCCTTTTTTTGTCAAAAAAAGCTGATGAGGGGTGATGTTTAAAACCTGGTTTTGGAGTCCTTCAAAAACATATTCGGAAAAAGCCAAGGCTGAAGCAGCAATGGGAACTGAAAATCCCACAAAAAAACTGGTCCAGCCAGTCAGGAAGCCGATAGAGGGATGATAGATTTTTTTGAGATAAACATACTCTCCTCCGACTTGGGGCATACGGGTGGCGAGTTCTGCGTAAGAAAGCGCCCCGGCCATGGCGATCAGGCCTCCTAAAAGCCAGCACAGAAAGATCCATCCGGAACTGGGAAGCTGTCCGGCCATTATCCCGGAAGTTGTGAAAATGCCGGCTCCCACCATATTGGCCACCACAATGGAGGTGGCTGTCAAAGGACCGATCTTTCTGTCTATTTTATGGTTGGGCGGAAAAGAAACTTTTTTATTCATGAAATCGGATGATACATGCTACCATACTTTTATTTTTTCTTGTAGCTTACAGAGATTCCAGAACGACTTTCGGAAAGAATGGATGTTTCAAAATCTTCCTGATCCTGCATGAATTCATAATACTCACTGGTCCCGCTTCGTCTTCCCCACCGGCTTCGGCTGGACTGATACACATTATGGGCCGCAATACAGCCCCCGGGTTTTAGTTTAGGGATGACCGCTTTGGCATAATTGGTGTACCATGCTTTATCCGCATCAATAAACACAAAATCAAAGGGACCTTCCAGTTCAGGGACCAGTTCATGAGCATCAGCCAGCCTGGCGTCAATATAATCTGAGAGTCCGGCTTCCTTAAAATTCTCCTGGGCTTCCTGGTAGCGCCTCTCATCGATTTCAACAGTGATGAGCTTGCCGCCGGTCTTGCTGAGAGCCCATGCGATCCATATTCCTGAGTGTCCTGTGGAGGTCCCGATCTCTAAAGCTCTGGTGTAACCGTTTTCAACAATGATATCATAGAGAATCCGGCCGTCGGTTCGTGGGACATTCATATCCCGCCACTGGTATCGGTGACTCTCCAGAAAAGACCGGACTTTTTCATCCAGGTTTTGATTTAAGGAGAATCCTGAAAAGGATAATAAAGTTACTCCGGCAAGGCACAGGATTAAAAATTTACATAAGAAGCCTCCCATGATATTCATCACAGCCTCCAATTTGTCGGATTGGTAGAAAATCTTTCCGTATTTTTAGACGAAGACTACACCAAAATCTTCCCTAAATTATATCATTTTGTCATTAAATTGATTAAAGTCATCTCTTTTTGTCATAATCATCTTTAATTCTGTGATGTATGAGGCTTCACTTTTTATTGATTTTGGGAGCGTGGACCTGTTTATGGATGATCATGAATTTCACACGCCCTTCATCATCCTTTACAAAAGAAATTTTATCTTCTCTATTTCTGCAGGCCCACTGTCCCTGTTCGTCCGGCTCTTCCAGATACAGAATTCTGCCGGCAGGGTGTTTGACAGTCAGATTGTTGTGGCTGAAAAACACAGTGAACATCCCTTCTTGCATGGGAACGGGGTACTGGCCGAAGCTTCCTCCCATGTTTTGGGTGATATAAGCTTTATCTCCTTTAATCAAAATGGATATTTCGAGCTTCACGCTTCCCTGATCCATAAGAAAGTCCTGAGAAATCAGTTTCTTTTGTTCAGGATCTAAAAGGCTTTCCGCTTTGATGGTGGTGTTCACCGGGGCCCCCATAAGGGAGGATATGGATTTAATGCTTTCTTCAAGACGGATCAATTGTTTTCCATTCTCTTCAACAGGAATAATGATGGTCTCCATATATCCGTAGACCACTCCATTTCTTTCCATTCATAATAGATTGTTTGGGCCTCAGTGTTAGCGCTGCATGTAGATGCATTTCCCTATGTCACAATAAAAAAAGCTAACCAAATTAGAATTTTTAAATTTTTCTTCATTTTTTTCTCCTTATTTATTTTATGAATAAGTCAGGTTCATTTAATTTTTTGAAAGAGGCATACTGATTGAAGAATATATTTGTGCACCAAATTGTAAAATCTCACTGCCCAGCCGTAGTCATGATTTTGAGCTGTGGAGACCACAATCAGGTCCAAAGCGGGAAACACCATAATGAACTGGCCTGCTCTCCCGAGAGCATAATAGGAATCGATGGGTCTGCCGTGGACTTTAAAACTTCTCATCCACCACTGATACCCATAACCGTCCACAAGTTTTTTGATCTGTATCCGGGTGGAATCGTTCACCCACTCTTCCGGAATGATTTGCCGTATCTTCCATTGACCGCTGTTGAGATACAGCTGCCCGAATTTTGCCATATCTCGGGCCCGTAAAGCCAAGCCTCCGCCGGTTTGGATCAGCCCTCTCGGGCTCTTGGACCATTTGTATTTTTTAATTCCCAGAGGATGGAAAAGATGTTTTTCGGTGAATGTATCGACGGGGGTTCAGGAAGACCTTTTGAGAATCTCTCCCAAAATCAAGGACAGGGCGGAATGGTAGTTGAACTTTTCGCCCGGTTTTAAAACCATAGGTTTTTCGAGACAGTAGTGAATCCAATCAGGGTTTTGGCCCATATGGATCACATTGTTTTGGGGATTGGAGTAGGGAACATCCAGTTCATTGGTATTGGCTTGACAGTGAAAGGCCTTTACGGCATAAAGGGCACCCAGTGAGAAAATCAAAAGGAAAATCATTATGATGACGATGACAATGATTAAATTTTTTGAGCTCATTTCTTTCCTCCAGTCAAAAGGTATTCCCTCAAATCCAGATTTATTTCTCGAAGATTTTTTAGACCGAAAATGACAGCGATGGAGATAGGATCGGCCCGGAAGCTTGTATGTCCTTCATAAAAACCGTACCGCATGATGTAAAAGGGAACCAAATATGATTTGTCATCATATGGAGTTTTAATGTTTTTTTTGATGGAGAGGAAACATCCGGTTCTTTTCGAAAGGGAAGCGGATAGTCATTCTCAACCCATTCTTGGATCTGTTCTTCCCCGGCTAAATCTACCATGAGTTTCCTCTCTTTAATAAGAGGAAGGCTCCATTTTCCTTTTTTGTGCTGGTCCTTAAACACCAGAATATGGGGGACTTTGGGGATTTCAGACGGATTTAAGAGGTTCAGAGCCAGCTCATTAGCAAACGATTTTCCAATGGATATCTCATCCCAATCTCCGTGCTTTTTGATGAATTTCAAAGCCTTGGCAAAGTCATGGTTCAAACAGACCATAACAAACTTAATAGAAGACTCATTATATTTTTCAGAAAACGCGATTTTTATCTTTTTGGTGTTCTCAATAGTTTCTGGAGCCGCACTGGTGCCGAACCGAGTGGAGGCGAAATAGTAAAAGACCAAAGTCTCTTTGGGTTCCTCTTTTATGGCAGCAGAATTCAGAAAAAAGCTGCCGATCAAAAGAACTCCTAAGAAAACAGAATATTCTCTTTTCATAAGCATCTCCTAAAACAAGGCTTCGTCTTTATTCATTTGATTTCTTCAGATTGATTTCGGATGTCATCTCCCGGGTGAAGGGGATTTCTATGCCTTGACTGGGAACATCGATCATGCCTTCGGCTGTGCCGCTGTTGATATGTTTCACAAAAATCCCTTCTTTATAGGCAAAATACCAGGTAGACGTACCCTTGATATCGCCTTTGCTGATTGTTTCGATTCCCTGCTGCTCTCCTTTGCCCTCAAGGGTTCCCGTATAGCGGGACAATATCCGGACGCAATCCATTCCATTAATGACTTCAAATCCATCCATGGTGTTCTCTTCAGATATCCGAATGATGACTTCTCCGGTGCTGGATTTTTCGCTGATGGTTGTTTCATCCGGCCAAGTGTCTCCTATTTGAAGAGGTCGACCAGCCAGATCCGGAAAGATGTGCTGAAAAGTCGAGGCAATGCTTCTTTCTCCTTCTGGTCCCATCTCATATTTGATCTCTTCAGCGCCTTTGAGCTCTGATTCTTCACCCAGGGACGAGAGCATCATGTCAAAACTTTTCCCGACAACCGAACTCATATCCGGCTCCAAATCAGCCTGGGATGACTGGACTTTGAGGCTCATATCAAGGATGGTGATGGTGAGCTGGTGTTTGTTTTCCTTCATTCCTTTTGACTGGACAGAAAAGGAGTTTTTTGAGTTAACGTCAACCTCGATACTCCTTCCCATGATATCTGAGACTTGATATGATTCTTCCCAGGAATCATAGTTCAGTTCCTGACCTTCCGGCATTTGATACTGAAGGATCAGACCGGTCTGGGGATCTCCCCATACGGGAGCGTTTTTAGCGGCGCATCCTGAAAGCATAAAGAGTGCCAGCAGAAACGGCGTTAATGCCAACCAGATTTTTGTTTTTTGTTTATTCATTTCATCCTCCTGATGAATATTTTTTTTGTTTTTTCTTATTGATTAGATTGAAGGCATATTCAAGGACTGTGTCACGTTTATTTGATAAATCTTCGATGTTTGTGTGAACCTTATGATGAGGGATGATTCCGCGGTCTTTGGAAAAGCCGCTGACTGCAGCTGTAAAAGTTCCAGTAGTCAGTTTTAAAATCAATCCTGTGTTTTTCAGGTCAAAAGTTCGGACAGCTGCATTGCAGGTGTAGGTGCCTCCGGTTTCTTGACCGATAAAGGTGCCCACATCATGATATCTCAGCAGGGAGCAGAAATGTCCTGTAGTTGAAAAATTACTTCCGTCTGTAATGATGATAAGATTTCCCTGAAAGGGATTGTCAGCCAAAGGGATAGGTTTGGATAAATCCGCATATTTACCATAAGATTTGGAGAAATAAACTGTGGGTTCTTTTTCAATATACGAGAGCAAATAGCTCGCGCAAAAGGGATCTCCGCCTCCATTGCCGCGCAGGTCAATAATGAGATTATGGATGTTTTCTTGCTTTATTTTCTGAAAAGCTTTGTCAACAAAGGAAAAAAAGATTTTATTTTTTTCCTCGTAGTATATAAAACTGTCTATTGTCAGAACCGCAGCATCTTTTTCTTGCCGTATCTCAATGTTCAGGTCTTTGGGAAGCTTATTGGAATAATTGATGGATTGACAGGGAATGGTCGGGATGGTGATTCTTTGTATGTTTCCGTTTTCTTTGGTTTTGTATTTGATTTGGAATTTTTCAGGTGCTCCATAGTGATTGGCATAGTAATACTGGAAGCAATACTCCAGGGCAGATGTTTTGAAAAATTCATTGTGTCCGTCAGCAGAGATCTCTGCTTTTAAAATCTCAATGATTTGGTGGATGTCTATTTGATTGATGGATAGGATTTCACTGTAAAGAGGCAGAGATGAGTTCTCATTCAGGTCCTTTGTCACATAGCATCGGTTATCAATAAATTTCAATATCAGAGGGAATTTATAAACCTGAACATTTCTTCTGTATTCACCGGGGTAGTCCAGATGCGCGTGCCCGCATCCGATTTTTGCTTTGAGAGGAGCCAGTACATTATAAAATTCTCTCAAAGTCAGAGGCTCGCTGATTTTTTGGTATTGATCTTCAAATGACTGATCAAAGGATTCTTTACTGGTGAATTCATAAGGATAGGGATGAATTTCATCGATGTGTCTTTGGAACTGAAGGAAGTCCTCTTTGAGTTCTGTCACAGAATATTTTTTATCTATTAATCGTTTTCTCTGTTTATCAGTGTCTAATTTTTTCAGCGCTTCTTGAGCGTAAATCCGGACTTCATGATCTTCGTCATTCAGGGCCTCTCTTAAAGCGTTCACGGTCTTTGGGGACTCCAGTTTAAGGAAGGCAACCATGATTTCCCGCTTTACAGAGACATCAAGGCCTTCCTCTTTTAAAATTTCCAAAAGAGGGTCCACTGCTTCTTCCGAACCGATATTCCATAAAGCGGTCACCACTGCCTTTCGGTTCCAGGAGTTGGCTTGGTCCAAAGATCGGATCAAAGGCTCCACTGCTCTTTCAGAGCCGATTTTCCCCAATGCCGTGGCTGCAACAATGACAACTGGATCAGATTCGTCTTTGAGTAATTGGATTAGGGGTTCTACCGCTTTTTCAGCCCCTATTTTTCCTAAGGCACCCGCCGCATCCATGCGAACATTGCTGTTCTTATCCGAAAGGCTCTCTATCAAAGCGTCAATGGCTCTCGGTGATCCGATTTTTCCCAGGACTGAAGCCGCAATTTGACGCAGGGACGGGTCCGGATCTTTGAGAAGTGTGAGTAAAGGATCGACTGCCTGTTCCCCCAGTTGTTCCAGTCCTTCTACATAATGCCTGCGGAAATGCCAATTGTCGGTCAAACGAAGGGTCCGGATATACATCTCTGCCCGGCTTTCTGATCCGGCTGCCTGGATTTCGTCAGGGATTTTGGGAAGTGCGTGAGAACGGACATAAATATATGAAACCCCCACAAGCAGGAGAGTGTAGATGGAAAGAACCACCGCGATCTCACCTTTCCGCTCCGGAAATTTCTTTTTAAAAAGAAGTCGGGTGGGGATGGCAAAGGGTTTTGACAGGAACTTGGGAAGGGGAAAGAGAAACGGAGTTTTCTCGCGGTATTTATCATATTGATTCCCAAACTGCTTTTTCATCTTCCTCTCTTCCAGAAGGGCCACTCCGATGATGATCATGGCAGAGAGCATCCAGGGAAGCGAGGCAGCAATGCCCCAGGACCTTTTGGGATAGTTGACACGAATCAAAGCCAGCAGCATTCCATAGCTCCAGATGATCCATCCCAGATACTGAGGATGACGTGAGATCCGGTAGACCCAGAAATCCGCCATTTCTTTTTTTCGTTCTCTGGAAATGAACCAGGTGTAAGTGCCGATGATAAAAAGGAGAAGCCCGGTTCCTATCAGGAAATAGACCAATGGATAATGCACATCAAATCCTATTTTTAAAAACAGAGACCTTAAAAGCCTGTAGGGAAGATAGACGATGTCCCCCCATTGGCCGGCATTGAATGAAATATCAAGAACCGGCATCCAAATCACATTAAGCACGCCCAGCCCGGCAAGAAAAAACATGACTGCAGCAAACTGAGCAAAAACAGGAAGGAACATCAAAAGGGCTCCGGCTGAGGCCAATCCCTTTTTGCCCGTGATAAAACCCGCTGCAATAAGAAGGAGCATGAGCCCGAAACAGATATAGCCGATAAGCCGTAAGTGATAGTGATTTATGAAGAGTTCGGTCCGTAAAGCAGCAGACTCATCCGCGTGGGAATCGCCCTCCAGAGCAGGGATAGTCCCGTAGAGGGCTTTGTTCAGCAGCCCGGGCAGTTCCACAGACGCAAAGGTCAGCCCGAGGCTGAAAATAACAGCTAATAGCATTAAAAGCAATCCGGAAATCCATTTTTTCTGAGCCATTTTTTAATTGTTCCTTCAAATCATTTTTTTCGGATTCAATATAAAGAAAAAAAAGGGGGATTTCCATAGACAAAAGTCCTATTTTTGGAGTTAGAACTTTTTTCCTATCTAAGACTGTTTCTTGATGAGATTGATGAGCTCGATCCTGTTTTGAATACCCAGTTTCTGGTAAATATTATAAATGTGATTCCGCACCGTGCTGCTGGAGATAAACAGTTTGTCTTCAATGTCTTTATTGCTGGAACCGTCCAATATCATTTTGATGATTTCCTTTTCCCGCTGGGTGATGCTGTATTTTTTAAACACTTTTTCCAGATTTTCTTTGTTAACAGTTTGGGCGGTTTTGAGTTTTTTCCTGGTTCGCGTCCAGGAGAAAAGAAGGAGTGAAATCACACTCAAAGCTAACGCCATAAACCACCAGGTCTTCCAGAAGGGAGGGATGACTTTGATGGGGATGGAAAGGCCTTTTTCATTCCATACTCCGTCCGGATTGGCCGCCTTAACATGCAGAATGTATTCTCCTTTAGGGAGGCTAGGAAAAGAAATGGTGCGGTTAGGGCCTGTATAAGTCCATTCTTTATCCCTTCCCTCTAGCTTGAAAGCAAACTGATTCATTTTCGGGTTGATAAAACAGAGAGCGGCAAATTCAAAAGTGATAAAGCCCATCCTTGAGTAAAGATGAATCTCTTTAAGAGAAGAAAGCGGCTGTCCCAGGTCATGCTTTTCATTATGGACATAGAATCCAGTCCAGGCAACGGGAGGAATAAAAGGATTTTTTTGGACATCTTTGGGATCAAAGCGGTTGTATCCATTCACACCGCCAAAATACATAATGCCGTCTCTGGTTTTAAAAAAGGCTCCCTGATTG
>JAWLEN010000114.1:0-7453 GCA_041686095.1 Candidatus Aminicenantota bacterium | reverse complement strand
AACTTTTGTGGCTTTGATTGATAACAAAGTGGTGGGGTTTCTTATGGGCTATCCTTCACTAGGAGCCCCAGAGGTCGATAATATGTATGATGTGCTTCCAGTTTCTTCAGACTGGACCACCCCTGAGTTTTATCTGCAGATAACATTTGTCTCAAAGCCGTACAGGAATCAGGGGATATCTAAAAAACTTCACAAAAAGGTTATTGATTATGCCCGGGAAAAAGGACACAAAGAAGTTTATGCATGTATTGCCAAGTGGAACTCTCCTGAAATTAAGGTCATAGAATCGATTAAGTTTGAAAAAAAAGATCTGGGCTACAGATATAGGCTGTCGTTAAAATTATAAAAACCACCCTTTAATCTGCTCATGATTTGGCATAAAATAAATAAGGATAAAATCAGGAGGTGATATTTTGTATCTATTCTTGATTCAGCATGGGAAGACGATTTCAAAGGAAAAAGATCCTGAACGACCCCTCAGCATTCAAGGCAAAAAACACACTAAAAGGGCAGCTTCTTTCCTGAGGTCCCATGGATTTTTAATGGATGAGATCTGGCACAGCAATAAATTACGTGCCAAACAAACTGCTGAAATAATGGGGAAGAAACTTCTATGTAAAGAGATAAAAGAAAGGGATGACCTAGCTCCACTTGATCCGGTAAAAAAAATAGCCAAAGAGCTCCAGAAATATGAGGGTAATCTGGCTATATCAGGTCATCTCCCTTTTCTAGAAAAACTTACCTCTTTACTCCTTACTGGTTCCGAAAAAGAATCAATAGTTAAGTTCCGGAATTCCGGTATCGTTTGCCTGGAAAGAAATGAGCACTGGTCCGTGGTTTGGTCAGTAGTTCCAAATATTCTCTAGTCTTTTTTCTCTTCAGCTGGCTTTAAATCATTGTATTCAACCAGAAGTTTAAGCCACCAATCCGGATATTTAGGGGCGTTTCTTTTTCTTTCTTTGACATCATAATCCCAAAGATGATTGAATCTCACCAGCAGGTGATTTCCCAGGTCCCACCAGGCATCAATAACCAACTTGGCATTGCGGTTGCAGTAATCTGTGAGAAACTCTGAGGCTGCAGAGGGATCTTTTCTATAAAGCCTTTCCGCATATTCATCAATAAGAGGAGTCCTGTCAACAGCGGTTTTTTCCCATTCTTGTTGTGCTTCTCGGACATCCTTAATGGCATGTGAATAAACTACTTGAGTATGGAAATCAACATAATCAAAAGCCCATCTTGCGGAATCTCTATTAAAAGTCCAGTGGTCTCCTATTTCAAATGACCGGGGTATTTTATTGATTCCGATATAAAACGGCATATAGCAAGAAGTATCTTGGGCACCGAAAGCAAGCCAGACAATTCCTCCTATAGGATTGGGAAGCCAGTCTCTGCATTGAGTGACTGTGACATATTCCGCCCTGTTGACACCAATAACTCGAGAGGTGTTGTATCGTTTTCCTTCCAGCTCAAATCCATAAGGAAGGTGGTTGGGATTCTTGAAAGCGCCTCCTTGAAGCCCTCGAGCAGGATAATAAGGAGTGTCCTCAAATTTATCTCTGGTCATCACCATGACATCATAGACAGAAAGCTTTTTATCCGGTTTTATTGAAAAAGGGAAGTCCATATTTGAGGTTTCAGGACTGAAATTATTTGAGGGAGCCACAAGATCGAAAAAGCGCCACATACGGGCTCTTGAACCATTGCTGCTTTCTGCACTGTGAGGGGATGGGGAATATGCTTTTTTCCAATTAAATGGCTCTCCGCTTTCTGGATCATAATATCCCTGCTCTATGGCATAAGAGACAACATTTGGAGAAGCCATGAAATAATCAGGATTATCAAGGTCAATTTCCCCTATTCGAGATTCGTTAGGACAAACACTCACGTGGTCATCAGGCACTCTCTGGGCGCACCACACAGCTCCGGGTTTTCCGCTTTCAGGTGTCCAAAGGGGCCCTACTGGCATGATTTCAAAAATCCAAACTTCATTAGGGTCTGATAAAGCCAGCATCTCGCCGCTATCTGTGTATCCATATCCGTGCTTTTCTCCCAGTTCGCCCATTATTTTGACAGCTTCTCGAGCTGTTTTCGCTCTTTCCATGGCGATCAAAGTCAGCATGGTGATATCAAATTTCGCTGTAGGAGTGGGATTTCTCATTTTGTCACGGCAGCCGATAGTGGATTCTCCTAAAGCAACCTGCTGATCGTTCATGTATCCAAAAGCTCCGTGAACATAAGAATAAGTATGGCTGACCTGTGGGATTTCAAGACCTGTAAAGTCATCCTTGTATTTTTCCCATTTAAGTCCGACATCTGGATGCCAAGTTTGGAACTGATTGATATGATAAATTTTACGCTTGGAGCCTTCTTCATAGTCGGCAGCAGGAACATAGCGCCAAGTCCAATCACAAACACCACAATCGCAGGTGTGTGTGCTCATGACTGAACCATCAACAGAGGCATCTTTTCCCACGATGATAACCGTGCATCCGTCCTTAGGGATAACATTCGTTTTTTGGTTCTGATGGTTTCCTGAATGAGCGAAAGATAAAGAGAACAGAAGCAGAATAATAGAAATCAAGCTAAATTTTTGAATCAAAGATTTCTTTTTTCCCAATTTTTCCTCCTTTTCATGATAAAGGTGTCGAATTTTGACTTTAAATAATCTATATGATATGTTTTTTTTAACAGATGTTAAAGAAAAAAGCAATTTATATGCTGTCATCATCTTAGTAAATTAGTTTCCTTTTAAATAATCCAGGTTGATTATTAAGTATTTATATTCAAGAAAAAGAATGCAAACAGCTTCTTAAACCTAATGGAAAACAACAATACTGATGTTCTTTCACCTCCGTCTGTGGAGAAATCTTTTGAAGATCCATGGAATATTTTACAGGTAGACCTGGATGCACTCAGATCAAACTATAAACTTCTCCGGTCTGTGATCCCTAAACAATATCCTTTTTTTGCTGTGGTTAAAGCAGATGCCTATGGACATGGTATAAGACAAGCAGCCAAGGTTCTTTCAGATGCAGGATGCACTCATTTTGCCGTGGAATCTCCTCAGGAAGCCATCCGTATCCGGAATCAAGGGATTAAGGATGAGATCTTGCTCCTGAATCCTATTCCTGACTGGATGGCCCCTCTTTCTGTGCGGCATGATTTAAGTGTTTCTGTGATCCATCCCTCTATTTTGGATCCTTTGGAAAAAGCAGCCAAGAATATGAACAAGATTTGTTCGGTTCATCTTAATGTAAATGTGGGGCTAAACAGACTCGGCATCGCTCCTTCTAAGTTGGTATCCGTGGCTGAACAAGTTGCTTCCAAATCCCACCTGAAATTAGAGGCAATTTTTGGACAGCCAAGAACCCCAGAAACAGCTCTGACTGCTTTTCATAAGCTGAAACAGACCTATGAATCATTAAAAGAAAAAAATTTGAATTTAGATTATTATCATTTTGCTAACAGCCCTACTTTCCTTTCTCACCCAGAAACAAGAAAAGAGGGAGTCCGGTTAGGCATTTTACTCTACGGTGTTCTGCCCATGGAACAGTACAGAGAAGGAGGTTCCTCAATAAAAGTAACGCCTGTCATGAGTCTTACAACTGAAGTGGTTCAGGTTCGAAATTTACCGAAAGGAAGCCGTATTGGTTATCATTCTAAAAAAAAGATCGAAAAAGAAAAAAAGATCGGGATCATACCTGTAGGGTACTATCACGGATTAAAGCGGAAGATGACCCAAAATGCTTATGTTCTTATCAGGGGGAAAAGCGCTTATTTTGAATCTGGGATTTCCATGAATTCATCCACCATAGATCTGACTGACATTCCTGAAGCCCGAATAGGAGATAAAGTCACCATCGTAGGGACTCAGGGAAACAAAACAATCAATGTGAATGATTTGGCTGAGCGCTCAGGGACCATTGGCGCCGAAATCATGATGAGCTTTGGAAAAAGCATCAACCGAACATATAAGCTGTCAGATAAAGAACATCAGGTTAGAGTCAAACTAAAACAGAAAAAAAGCGGAGATATTGCTATCAGATATTCCCGAACCATAAAGGAGCTTCCTGATTGGATCAATTACAGTGAGATAGCTGCTTTTTTAAAAGTGAATCTCAGACCTAATGAGAGATTAGAGTCAAGAATTTACAGCACCTTGGATTACGCTCTTTCTTCCAATCCAAGGGGAACAGGCTTTGTGATACTGGCCACCAGAGAGAAGAAGATTTTAGGTGCTGTGGTGTGCATCCGCACAGACACTTCTGGATTCATTCCAGAAAATATCATAGCTCACCTTTGTGTGCATAAAGATTATCGGAACCAAGGAATAGGGACCCGGCTTATCAAGGAGGTGATTGTTTGTTCAGAAGGTCCTATGAAAATCCATATAAGAAGAAACAATCCTGCAGCTGGTTTTTTAAAAAAATTTGGTTTCAGTCAAGATTATTTAGAAATGAGGCTGTGGAAAGGAGAAAAATAATATCATGTCTGATTTAGAAGAAAAATATAAGAAGGACAATATTGCTTGGGATAAGTGTGCAGAGACCTATGAAACCCAAATTGTGGGAGGTCATCCTGATATTTATGCTTTTGAAAATTTTGAAGAGGATTTTTTAGATCGTCTCTTTCTCTATTTGATAGAAAAGCAGGCCAGACCTGTTAAGATTCTTGATTTAGGATGCGGTTCAGGCAGGCTCCATATAAGATACGGAGCCAAAACCGTTGATAATAAAGAAATAAAAAAATTCCCTAAGCTCATGGAACTCAAAAAAACACATCCTGAATTGACTTATGATCCTAAACTGAATGAAGGCCTATCTGAGGTTTGGGGAATTGATTTTTCTTTGAAAATGATTGAGCTGGCTGAGGCAAAGATCAAAGAAGCCCAGTTAGACAAAGCTCATACCGTTCCGTTGACTCTGGACCAGGGATCCGCGTTTGAGCTTAAAGAAGAACCTAAGGAAATATTTCCTGTGGCTGTAAATTTGGTCAATTCCATATGTGTGATGCAGGGACCTGAAGGAGCGGTTGAATTATTTAAATCCATGAGAAGATGCGTTGAGAAAGCTGGAGGAATTGCCATTATTTCCAATTATCAAAGAGAATTCATAGAAAGCTTTGGTCTGGGTCAGTATGAATCCACATTGGATGTTTCGGGTCATCCCTGGTGGATGGTGCCAGATACTTATGCTTCCCCTGACTATAAATTTGTCCCTAAACATTACATCAGAGCTTACACCAAAGACCCCCGACTTCATGTGGATGTTTATGACAAAAAGGGAAATCTGGTGAAAAAAGACCATGTTTTAAGAAGAGATCCAGAGCGAACCAAAGAAGTGATCAAAACAGGTCATATCCGCCTACATACAGATTATGAATCTCATTGGTACAGCTTTAAACAGATGGATGATTGGATCCGCACTCATTGGAAAGGGGCAGGGGAGACCTATCACTTTGAGACATCCCGATTGGATAAACTCCGGGCTGAACCAGCACAGATGTCCATCCTTGATTGCGGGGATCATCTTAAAGACCTGTTTTCCCGCTGGAAACTGATTTGATTTATGAAACATCCCTGGATCCAGTACACCATAATTCTTGCTTATTTTATCTTTATCTTCACCAAGGGAATCCGAAGGTCCAGGGACATAGATGACAGTGATGATTTTCTCGTAGCTGGAAGAAATATCGGTTGGTTTTTCCTCCTCTGTACCATGGGAGCCACAGTCATAGGAGGAGGAGCTTCTATTGGAGCCATAGGCAGGACCTATGAGTGGGGGATCCTCATGCTGGTGGTCTCTTCTGCTTGGTACATCCATTTTATCTTTTCCGGACTTTTTGTGGCTCCCTATTTTAGAAAAGAAAAACTTTACACAGTAGCAGGCTATTTTGGAAACAGGTACGGGGAGAAAAGCAGGTTCATTGCTTTTCTTTTATCAGTTGTGTTCTCAGTGGGCATGCTGGGAGCTCAGATGGTGGCTTTTGGAAAAATCATCACCACTATGATCCCAGAAGTCCCTTATTTATGGGCAGTGATAGTTGGAGGGGGCATGGTTATTTTCTACAGCACTGCAGGAGGGCTTCTGGCCGTGATCCACACAGATGTGTATCAGTTCATGATTTTGATAGCTGGATTTCTCGTTACGCTTTTCCTGTGTGTGCCGGATCTGCTCTCCCAGGCTTCTAAAATCAGGATGAATATTCCTCAGGAATTTTTTCAGATAGAAGGAGGAAAAGGCTGGATTTTCCTGGTCACTACATTTCTGGCTTTTCTTTTAGGGGAAACCTTTTCTCCAGCCTATGCCACCCGGTACTGTGTGGGAAAAAACATCAAACAAACCAAGAAAGGACTGGTGGGAGCCGGAGTTTTTCTGGCTGTTCTCTTTCCTGTGATCTTGTTTTTTATTGCCTTATACGCCAGACTCAATTTTCCTAGCATTGATTCAGAGCAGGCGCTGCCCATGACCATATTGAGATTGAATAATCCTTTTGTGGGTGGATTGATCATAGCGGCCCTGATGTGCGCGGTTATGTCCTCAGCTGATTCTGTTTTAAACTCATCCACAGCCATTTTTGTTAAAGACCTGTTTGAAAAATACATTTATAAAGCAGAGAAAAGACATCCAAGGGAGCTTTTGATAGCCCGTTCGTTTTCATTTTCCTTAGGGATGTTGGGCATTGTCATGGCTCTTCTTTTACCCAATATCATTGACCTTTTGCTTTTAACCTATAATCTGTGGGCCCCGGGCATTATTGTTCCGGTTATTTACGGAGTATTTTCAAAACACAAATCCAAACAGTTGAACACTTTAATATTTGTGACCATGGTTGCTTCAACTCTGGTTACCATCGGATATATGACCACGGGTTATCAGGAGGTGGTTCAGCCTTCCGTTGTTGGATTAGCCGTTTCCTGTCTCATCTTTTTTTCGGGTAAAGTCATCCAAAAGATGAAATAAAATTGAGCTAATTTTGTTTGGAATATTGACCGGAGAAAAGGAAAATGTTTAAATAAGGGGCACAACTTGCCGGAGTGGCGAAATTGGCAGACGCGCTGGACTCAAAATCCAGTTCTCCTCACAGAGAGTGTGGGTTCGACTCCCACCTCCGGCATATATTAAATCCTTATTTTCCCCAAAAATCGAATTTTCACTCTGATTTATATTTAACCTTCGCTTTGTTTTCGCCTGTCATAAAAAGAAGCAGAAAATGTTGAAAAATTTAAAAGAATTAAAATACATACTTGAAAAGCAAAAAGCATATGATAAGGATTGAAGCAATTTGATAACCTGCCACAGCTCCTGCTTTCCAAGAATCTATGGTGTAATCATTATTCCACCATTCTGATAGAACATTTGGTTCTTTTTTTATAATGTCTTTTACTGTCTTAACAATGCCTATTAAAGGGATCAATTCTCCTTTTAACACAGGCTCATTTTTTTGCTCT
>JAWLEN010000113.1:0-7455 GCA_041686095.1 Candidatus Aminicenantota bacterium | reverse complement strand
GATGCTTTCAGCTATAGAAAAAGGATTCATCCAAAAAGAAATACAGGAAAGCGCCTATTCCTATCAAAAACAAATTGAAAACAATCAAAGGCAAGTCATTGGGATCAACAAATTTGCTCCTGAGGAAAATAGATTGTCATTTGAAATTTATCACCCACCCAAGGAGTTAGAGGAAAATCAGATAAAACAGCTCAAGCAAGTCAAGCATTCAAGGTCAGAAAAAAAACTCAATTCATGTCTCAAATCCCTGAAACGAGCTGCTGAATCCAATGAAAATCTAATGCCCTTTATATTAGAATGTGTGAAAGAGATGGCCACTATAGGGGAGATCACCTCAGTACTCAAAGAAACTTACGGAACGTATAGAGAAAATCTTATTTTTTAACCAGGATGTATTTCATTGACAATACAGATGGGTGATTTTATTATAACAATATGCCGGACTTCAGATGGAATAAAGGGCTCTTTCTCATACTCATCATCCTATTCATTTCTTCTCCAGCATTATCTGTTGATAAAGCCACATCTCTTCGTATCGCCGATTTAATTGAAAAGCACACCCAAGATATCATAGAAATAAGAAGATTCATCCATATGAATCCGGAATTAAGCAACAGGGAATTTGAGACATCTAAACTTGTCTCCTCAAAACTTCTATCCCTTGACATGGAAGTCAATTCAGGAATAGCCAAAACAGGAGTTGTGGGCCTGCTCAGAGGCCAACACGAGGGCATCACCATTGGAGTGCGGGCGGACATGGACGCTCTTCCTATTGAAGAACAAACCGGTCTCCCCTATAAATCGCTCAATAAAGGCATTATGCATGCCTGCGGTCATGATATCCACACTTCTATCGTACTGGGCACAGCCATTGTTTTGAATGAAATGAGAGACATGGTCAAAGGAAACATTAAATTCATTTTCCAGCCGGCTGAAGAAGGAGTTCCGCCCGGAGAAGAGGGAGGAGCCTCTTTGATGATAAAACAGGGAGTCCTTAACAATCCTCCAGTGAGAGCTGTGATTGGGCTTCATGTATGGCCAGATGAAGAAACAGGCAGAGTCCTTTTCTCGCCAGGCAATATATTTGCGGGTTCAGATACCTTTGAAATCATCATAAAGGGGAAAAGCTCTCATGGAGCCAGACCTCACCAAGGCATTGATGCGGTGTATATAGCTTCTCAAGTGGTTGTTTCTATTCAATCCATAATCAACCGGACCATAGACCCTGTTAATCCGGCTGTGGTCACCATAGGAAAAATATCAGGTGGTTCTCGCTCAAATATCATTGCTGAGAAAGTAAGACTGGAAGGAACTGTGAGGACTTTAGATCCAGAAACTCAAGAAAAAATAAAGCAGCTTATTGAAAAGATCATTATCAGCAGCACTCAACCTTTTGGAGCTTCCTATTCCTATAACTATAAAAAGGGAACTCCTCCTTTGTACAATCATCCGGACCTTGCCTCTATTTTAAGACCATCTCTGGTGAATGCAGTGGGCGAAAATAACGTTTTTCCATTTTCTCCTCAGATGGTGGCCGAAGATTTCTCAGAGTATTCAGAAAGAATACCTGGTTTTTACTTTCTGCTGGGGGTGAAGCCTCCATGGAAAAATTCAATCTCCCCCTTGCACAGTTCTCAATTCAGTCCTGACGAAAACTGTATTCCTATAGGGATAAAAACTTTATGCCACCTTCTTATAGACTGTCTTGATTACCAAAAACAATTTGAAGACAGCAATCAATAATGGCTTTCCCCTTTCTTTTTACAGCCCTTTTTTTTGCGTCCGGAATCCTTTTCTCCTCTCTATTAAACATCCCTCTTTCAATCCTTCTGGTATTTTTATTCTTTAGTATTTTACTAGCCTGGCTCTATTTAACAGGATTTAGAAAAAATAAATCCGCTTTTGTATTTCTAGTGATCAGCACATTTTTTCTGGGTGCTTCATTTTATACATATTCCAACGCCGGATACGAAAAAAATCCGCTTCATCAATTTAAAGAAGAATCATATATAGATATTAAAGGAGTCCTCTATAAATCCCCTTCTTTTTTCAATGACCGGACCCATCTGTACATCAAAACAAAAGAAATCTCCTTTAATCATAAAACAGAAAAAATAAAAGGAAATATAAGGATATCCATCCCCAATACTCAGAATTCAGACGCCATCCGTAATCTTTTGGTCCATGATCAAGTTAAAGTCTCTGCCAAAATATCCACATCCCATGGATACAGAAACTTTGGTCTCCCCCCATCAAGCTCCTATCTTAAATTTAGAAAAATTCACCAAACCGGTTTTTCCAAATCTCCGCTGCTGGTGGAAAAATTATCTTCGGGAAGTGATTTTTCTCTTTTAAAAATGATTTCCAAAATCAGACAGAATCTTCAAAAAATAATTGAAAAATTTTTCCCCGGAGAAAATCAGTGGAGTGTCTCTTCTTCCGGAGCGGTGATGGAAGCTCTGCTTTTAGGAGAAAGAGGACGGATGAGTGAGTCTTTGACTCGTTCACTCCAGGATTCAGGTCTTTATCATCTCTTTGCTATTTCCGGAGCTCACATTGCTATTATTTCTTTTCTTATCTTTTCTGTTCTCAAAATTTTTAAGGTTCCAGAGCGAACATCTTATCTTGTTCTCATTTTCCTCCTTATTTTCTATTCTCTGCTGGTAGAAGGCCGTCCCTCCATAATACGCGCCACGATCATGACCCTGGCTTTTCTTATAGGAAGACTTATCTGGAAAGACACCAATCTTTTAAACACATTGTCTTTAAGCGCTTTTATTCTTCTGCTGTTTAATCCGTTTCACCTCTTTTCCCTGGGATTTCAGATGACATTCGCAGCCACTTTATCCATTGTTCTCTTCTTCCCCATTATCATCAAATATCTACCCAAACTGCCCCTGAATATAAGCGAAATAGCGGCTCTTTCCTTAACCGCCCAATTAGGAATACTGCCTATATCAGCCTCTGCTTTTAACCGGATCGCCTTTGCTCCGATCATCCTTAATCTCTTAGCGCTTCCTCTAATCTCCATCATAATGGCTGCCGGATATATATTTATTCCCATCGCCTTTATCAGCTCGAGCATCGCTCAACTCACAGTCAAAATTATTGATCTTCTGATCAATGCTTTGATCTATATCTCTCATCTTGCTTCCTCTGTAAATTTTCTCTCTTATAGAATACCTGATCCCCACATTCTCACTGTTGCGGGCACCTATTTTTTTTTACTCGCCTTTCTTCTGCCGAAAAAAATAAAAAGGCAAAAACTCATCACATCACTCCTGTTTGCTGCCTTTTTTATTGTCCTCATCACTTATCCTTTCCCTTCTCATTCCAAGCACCTGCAGATGACTTTTTTGGATGTGGGAAGCGGCGATTCTATCCTGATTGAATTTCCGGGCAAGAAAAAGATGCTGGTGGATGGCGGGGGGTCTGCTTATGGATCTTTTGATGTAGGGGAAAGGATCGTTTCGCCTGTGCTCTGGGATAAAGGCATAAAAAAAATTGACTATTTGGTCCTCACTCATGCTCATCCTGACCACCTTCACGGACTGTTTTCTGTTGTTGATAACTTCCGGATCAAACAATTCTGGGAAGCCATGTCTCCCCGAGAGGATAAAGCCTACTGGGCCTTTAAGAGTAAACTAAACCCAAAAATCCTGCAAAAGAAATGCTTTCAAGGGGCATCATCAAGAATCGGGAAAGCTGACATTGAAATCCTTCATCCCCCAAGACCCGAGAATCCGCCGGCTTCCGTAAACAACAACCAATCATTAGTCATGATGATCACATATCATCAAACATCATTTCTTTTGACCGGAGATGCGGAATATCAGGCTGAACAAGAAATTCTGTCTCATTATGATGACCTCGAATGCCAGGTGCTTAAATGTCCTCATCATGGGAGCAGAACTTCAAGCACCCCTTCCTTTATCAAAGCGGTCTCTCCCAAAATTGTGGTCATTTCAGTGGGAGAAAACAATTTGTACGGACTGCCGAATGAAAACGTTATTCATCGGTATAAAAAAACAGGAGCTGAAGTATACAGGACAGACCGTCACGGAGCTGTCAAAATTGTTTCTGACGGTAAAAATATTTCAGTCACAACAGCAGTCCAAAAAGACTCCGAGGCTCAAAAAAAATACTAGAACAAGAGAAGTGTCAGAATTTGATCACCTGAAATATATAAAAGCGACTTTCACTCCCAATTCTCTGTCATCAGTGGATTCTGGAAATATCTCTTCAGGAACAAAAGTCTTATTAGTGGCTATGGTCAAATAAAAATCATCATCCTCACCCAATTTTTCTTCACTGATATTATAAGTCTTTTCGAAAATGGCATGCTCAGGAACAAATTCATCCAGAATGGTATCGTTTATTTTAAAGATCACTTTCTGATCTGGAACCGCATTTTTGTTAACCTCTCCTTTGATGATGAGGAGAGCGTCTCTATGGGGGTTGTCAATAATGCATTTGGCTTGTTTGGATGTCCATCTCCAGTTCTTAAAATGGTAATCCGGGGCCATTTCAAGCTCATACCAACCGTCCATATATATCACTTGGGGAGCATCGAGGGGAGGAGGGTATACTTTTAATTTTTGGTTCAGGACCTGCTGTTCTGATTCTCCTGTCTTGTCGTAAGGAGAATAAAATCCAACTGAAAGCTTCAGGGTTTCCTCTCCTTTAAAATCAGGATCAAACTCATCTATAAAAACAGGGATGTAAATTCTTTGAGTGAATTTATACTCTTTGTTAGGCTCCCATTTAGATGTAGGGAATTCAGGAAAATAATCGGCCTGAAAGAGCATATTGTCTCCGTGCCAGAAATGAACGAACACATTATAATCTCTTCTCATGCCCTCAAATTCACTGCTGGTCTTCCATATAAATGTCATATCTGTCACTAAATTGTCCGACAATTCATCTTCTGAAAAATTGACTTCCAGGTCGATTCCTTTAATGCCTGTTTCCTGCTTGCAGTTATAAGAAGCTAATATCAATATTAAGGCTAATCCCACAGCGTATAACTTTTTCCACATATCCGTCCTCCAAATTGAAATATGCACAATTATAAATAAATGAGATATATATTTCAATATTATTTGCCATAACCCAGGCAAATGTTATATATTCCAGATTAAATGAAACCAGTTCTCCATTTTCTTTCACTTTTCCATAGATTGGGAACCAAAGCATTAAGGTTTCTGTATGACCAAAACATAAAAAAAAGAAAATCAGTCCCCATTCCTGTAATCAGCATAGGAAACATTACCTTTGGAGGTTCAGAAAAAACTCCTCTTTCAATAAAACTCATCACCATTCTTTTCGAAAAAGGATTTAATGCTGCGCTCATTTCAAGAGGCTATAAAGGAAAATGGGAAAAAAGCGGAGGAGAGGTGTCTCCTGGAAATATTGATTCATTAGACTGGAAGACCGCCGGAGATGAACCTTATATGACAGCCCGGAATGTGCCTGAAGCAGGTATTTTTCTTGGAAAAAACAGGGTTTCATCATGTCTTAAAGCCTATAAGAAAGGATATGATATTGCTGTGATGGACGACGGATTTCAGTACTTTTCACTCCAAAAAGACCTGGACATTGTTCTTCATGATATGTCTGATAAAGCTCTGCTGCGAGAATCCATATCTGCTCTTAAAAAAGCGCACATTATTTTATTGAAAAAAAACCCTTTTAAAAATAAAAAAGCCCAACTGGAATCATTACCGCTCCGTACCCCTGTATTTGAATATTCGGTTTTCTGTAAGGGATTGGTAAAACTGGGGACTGACCAGCTCACAAACCCAGAAAAATTCCAAAAGAAAAAAGTGTTGGCATTCTCCGGCATAGCCCGCCCCCGGAGGTTCATAAACTCCCTTGAAGAAAAAGGAATCAAGCCTGATGCCTTTATTGAATTCCCTGATCATTATGATTATCCCGTGACCGCTGTTGATAAAATAATCCATAAACACCAATCCATAAACAGCGATATCGCGGTAACCACTGAAAAAGATGCCGTTAAATTGGAACATTTTGAGGCATTAAAAGATTTGCCTGTGTATTATTCGAAAATCGATCTTTGCATAGAACAAGGTTTTTTTGACATGATTTTTTCTAAACTCAATACCCAAGAAAAATGAGCGCTTCAGTCAAACACAAATTAGAATATTCCGCTTATAAGGGCATGAAATTATTTCTCAAAATTTTGCCCCGCAAAACACTGTTTCTTATAAGCCGCTTTTTAGGAAACATGCTTTTTGCTCTGGATAAAAAACACAAACAGCTTGCCTATTCTAACTTAAAAACAGCATTTGGAGACCGATACTCTTTTTCCAAAAGGCATCAAATCATTAAAAAAACATTCATTCATTTCAGCAGTATTTTTCTTGATTTTATAAAAATTTCTGGATTTAATGCCAAACAAAAAGACAGACTGATTTCTGCAGAAGGAACAGAAATTCTGAAAAAACATCTCCGCAAAAAAAAAGGGCTTCTCATCTTCACTGCCCATTTTGGATTTTGGGAAATCGCAGCTCATGTTTTATCCAAACATGCAAAGCTAAATGTTATCGCCCGTCCCCTGGATAATCCTCTCCTGGAAAAAGAACTGTCTCAATTTAGAGCTTCCTTAGGTTCCCATGTTATCTACAAAAAAATGGCAGCCAAGCCCGTACTCCGGGCTCTCAGCCAAAATGAAATGGTTGCTGTTCTTATCGACCAAAATGTACTGCTAAGAGAGGGTGTGTTTATCCGATTTTTTGGGAAAGATGCTTCCACCACTCCTTCATTGGCTGCTTTTTTCCTGAGATCTAAAGCTCCGGTCATCCCCATATTCTGTTACCCAACCCCAAATCATGATTATCATTTGAAAATCATGGAAACTCCTCCCTTGAAAATCACCGGGGATTTTGACAAAGATGTGAGGAATATCACCCAAATATGCACGAATATCATAGAAAATGAAATAACAAAACATCCTCATCTTTGGTTGTGGTTCCATGACCGGTGGAGAAGTCAGCCTTCAGATTAATAGTGTTTGAAGATATAAAAAGCATTTTATAGGGAAAGGGCATGGGATTCGTCACCCGCTCGATTCCCCAGCGCGGAATCTCTCTCCCGGTTCGGGCTTCGCTCTCCTCTAAAGAGGAACCATGCCCGCTCTGCCCTCACAGGGGATTCCTCATCCCATGCCCTCATCCCTCTGTGTCATCTCAAATCTTGAATATCCCAGGATCAAATTCATGCGCTCAGAAGGCTAAATCTTCAAAGTCGCGTCAGCCACACCTGAATTTCATCAAGCCTACAACCCTGACTCGTGAATAATTAAGGTTAATAAGGTTAATAGACAATTTTTGTGTTTGAACTTTTTTATTAACTGTAATATCCTGTATGTTTAGGAATAATAGAGAAAATGAGATCCTATAATCGAAAACCAGACCAATTAAGACCCTTGAAATT
>JAWLEN010000112.1:0-7487 GCA_041686095.1 Candidatus Aminicenantota bacterium | reverse complement strand
AATCTATCAGGTGGAGCAGGCTTACTGGAATTATGTGTACTCCATTGAAAATCTGGAAGTTCAAAGGCAGTCTTTGAGTCTGGCTGAGGAACTTTTAGATAAAAATAAAAGGTCGGTTGAAGTGGGAGCTATGGCTCCTATTGAGATCATAAATGCCCAAGCCACAGTGGCTCAGAGAAGAGCTGATATCTTGGCTGCTGAAGCAGAGGTTAAAAATAATGAAGATAGACTCAAAACCATTATCAATCTAGCTGCGGATGTTCAGATTCAAAAAGGAGCCACCATTATTCCCACAGATGAACCCGAATACAAAAAATTAGATATGAGCCTTGATGAAGCGCTTTCCATTGCCATGCAGAACCGTCCTGATTTAACAGCATCCCGGATCGGCTTGGAAAACAGCGAAATCAATCTTAACTACACCAAAAACCAGCTTCTCCCAGGATTAAATTTTACCGCTTCCTACTGGAGCCCCGGGGTTTCCGGAGATCAGTTGCTCTATTTGAATGATAATCCCCTGACCGGTCAAATTGTCGGAAAGATCCCCGGAGGTTTTGGGGATTCTTTTTCAGATGCCCTTGGCTTCAAATATCAGAACTGGTCAGTAGGGCTAACTCTGGATGTTCCTCTCAGCAATATTCTCTCCAGAGCCCAGTTCCAACAAGCCCGTCTGAGTTTAGAGAAAGCCAAACTCCAATTAAAAAATCAGGAGCAGGAGATATTTCGAGATATAAAAATAGCAGTCCGCAATGTAACCACTAATTATGAGCGGATCCAGGCTTACAAAGCAGCCCGGGAGCTGGCTGAAAGACAGTTGGAAGCAGAAGAAGAGAAATTAAAGGTCGGGCTGACAACAAATTACCTGGTGCTCCAATATCAGGCTGAACTGGCGAGCACCCTAAGTTCAGAGCTTAAATCAGTTATTGATTATAAATTGGCTCTGGCACAGCTGTACAGAGATTTGGGCATTAGTTTAGACGAGAAAAATATTTCCCTTATGGACATAAGATAAAAAAACATTTATCATATATCTTTTTCAAATACACTGTAATTTTCAATCAGAGTGTGCGGTAAACCTAAAGTAAAGATCCATTATAAGTCAAAATGTTTAGAGGCCTTCTTAGACTAATCATTATATCATTTTTTATGTTCTGGAATGCTTTAGCATTTTTCGCCTCAGAAAGCAGTGGAAATTACAGCGTCAAAGCTGTGGAATACTCCCCTCCCCCTAAAATAGACGGAAAACTAGATGATGAATTCTGGCAGAATGCCGCGGTTCTGGATGACTTTACTCAGTTTGAACCTGTGGAAGATAGTGTTCCTTCAGAAAAAACAAAAGCCTACATAGGATATGATAGAAAAAACCTCTATATTGCAGTGAGATGCTATGATTCAAGACCCGAAGCCATTAGAGCGAATCTCTGTAAAAGAGATAAGGTTGAAGGTGACGACCAGATAACGATTTATCTAGATACTTTTATGGATAAAAAAAGAGCTTTTACCTTTCAAGTCAATCCTTGCGGAGTGCAGTCTGATGGGGTATACAATGAATTTCAACGCCGGAGACCAGGGGGTGGTTTTGAAAAAATAGATAAGACTTGGGATACTTTTTTTCTCTCAAATGCTCGAATTGATGAGTTGGGTTACACCATAGAAATGCAGATCCCTTTTAAAAGCCTGCGGTTTCCGGATTCCGCTTCGCAGATATGGGGCTTTCAGATACAGAGAGAAATACAAAGAAAAAATGAAGAGATCTACTGGGCTCCCCGCTCCAGAGATGTGAATGGATTTCTTAATCAGGCAGGAACTCTGAGAATCGAAGGAAAACTTGAAACCGGGAAGAATCTGGAGTTGATGCCGGTGGTCACGGGAAGGAAAACTGATGAAAAAGGGCTGAATCCTAAGCCCGGAATAAACTTGAAATATGGAATCACCTCTGATTTAACAGCGGATCTGACTCTCAATCCTGATTTCAGCCAGATAGAAGCGGACATGCCCCAGGTGGATGTCAATCAACGGTATGAACTTTACTATCCGGAAAAAAGGCCCTTTTTTCTGGAAGGAAAAGATATTTTTGATACCCCCATGGAACTCCTCTATTCCCGGAGAATTATCAATCCTATGTGGGGCTTGAAACTCACAGGAAAAGTTGGAAAAACAAGCTTTGGTTTTTTGAATGTTTTTGATCAGACTCCCTCAGTCATCGACATCCCCAATGCCTCGGAATCTTATCAGGAAGGTTTAGAGCACGGATTAGTCAATGTTTTTCGTCTGAAACATGATATTTTCACAGAATCATACATAGGCTTTATCTTGATGGATAAAGAGACAGGGGAAGGATGGGATTCGATCTTTAATAATTATAACCGTATAGGCGGCATAGATGGACATTTTAAGTTCAAAAAATACTACCGGTTTTCATTTCAAGTGCTGGGTTCTTCCAGCAAGGTTCAGGATGAAAAAACAGATATTGTCCCTGCCGTGAATTTTGATCTTTCTCATGAATCCCGACACTGGGATGTTTCAGCGAGTTACACCAGTCTGCCAGAAGAATTTGAATCTTCTCTGGGCTATTTCAGGCGGAAAGATATCCAGTCTTTTAGAACCCGAGTAGGATACAACATCCTTCCCCAAAACGATATCATTGTGAATATTCGGCCTAGTATTGATTACACCAGGATCTATGACTTTGATAACACTCTCACAGATGATGAAATACGGATCGGAGGTTATATTAGTGGATGGAGGAACTCCTTTATTTATGCTGGTTTCACCACCGGACTGGAAAGATATGAAGGGATTGATTTTCATAAAAATACTTTCAGGTCTCATTTAAATTCCGAACCGTTCTCCTGGCTTTCTGCAAATATATCTTTTTCCATGGGAGACGGCATATGTTATGACGAAGACTATTATGAGGATTTTCCTTATCTGGGTTTTCAAACTTCTTATGGTGTTGAAGCGACATTTAAGCCCTTAAGGAATTTAAGGATCCTTTATCATTACAGAAACAATACTTTTGTCAAGAGTTATAGGGGAGAAAGAGTCTATCAAGTCAACCTCATAAGTCAGCGGATTTCTTATCAGCTGTCCCGCACTATGTCTTTTCGATTGATCACTGATTACAATGATTATGATGGAGAGCTTTACAACAGCGTTCTCTTGAGTTATGAGCTGAGGCCGGGAACCGTGTTTTATCTGGGTGTGGATGATAATCAAGGGAAAAGTGATATGGGAATATTCCGCAAAGAAGGAAGATATTATTTTATTAAGTTTTCCTACTGGTGGCGCACCTAGCCCGGGCTATTCATAAAATATGTATGCATTTTCATACATATTTATCATGAATAGCCATCTTTTCAGTGACTTATTCCACAAAAGTATAATGACGACTTAAATTCTTATTATGAATTTTATTGTAATGCATACATATTTTACCTTTCAGGCGAGCCGATTTTGCCGCATCTGCTTCGTTACGAGGCATTCGAAGTGAAGTACCACGTCTTCATGCCTCGTGCCTTGCATCTACAGCAATCTTGGCTCGTGAATAGTCCAGGCCAAATCAGGGCTATTCATAAAATATGGTGAAGTTCAGGTATGGCTTGTGCTCCGTTCAGGTTTTTTAAAACCATTTTAAGGGAAAGGGCACAGTGCTCGTCACCCGTTCGATTCCCCAGCGCGGAATCTCTCTTCCATTCAGGCTTCGCTCTCCTCTAAAGAGGAACCATGCCCGCTCAGCCCTCATAGGGGATTCCTCACACCATGCCCTTCTCCCCTCTGTGTCATCTCAAATCTTGAATATCCCAGGATCAAATTCATGCGCTGAGAAGGCTAAATCTTTAATGTCGCTTCAGCCAAACCTGAACTTCCTTAGGTTTGCGCTCATGCCTTTTCGTCATCATTTGTTCATACTATAAACATATCTTCAACTCTCACTAGTTAAGGTAAAATGATTTAGAGATTTAGGGGTTGAGATATTTTTTTAGATATTGAGCGGTGTAAGATTTTTCCGCGCCAAGACATTTTTCCGGAGTCCCCTGAGCCACAATTTTTCCTCCGGCTTCCCCTCCCTCAGGCCCTAGGTCAATAACATAATCCGCGCACTTTATCATGTCCAGGTTGTGTTCAATCACCACCACAGTGTTCCCTCTTTCCACCAGTTTTTGGAAGGTGTCAAGAAGAAGTGAAATGTCATGAAGGTGAAGCCCTATAGTGGGTTCGTCAAAAAGATACAGAATTCTCTTTTTTTTCTGATGGACAAGATTGTGGGCTAATTTAATTCGCTGCAGCTCACCTCCGGAAAGAGTTGTGGTGGGCTGACCCAGTCTCAGATATCCCAGACCGACTTCCCTAAGAGGATTCAGTTTGTTAAGGATTTTTGGTTGGTCATGAAAAAAACCGCATGCTTCTGACACACTCATATGCAGAACATCATCGATGTTTTTTTCTTTATATTTGACCTCCAGGATTTCCTTTTTAAAACGTTTTCCTTTACAAACATCACAGGTGAGGATTACATCGGATAAGAACTGCATTTCCACGATCTGCTGTCCGGCTCCTTTGCAGGATTCACATCTGCCGCCAGAAGTATTGAATGAGAAAAAGCCGGGACTGTATCCATGAGCTCTGGCTTCACGGGTTTTGCTGAAAAGATCTCTAATTCTATCCATGGCTTTGGTGTAAGTGGCTGGAATGGAACGGGGAGATGTGCTTAAAGGAGACTGGTCTACCATGATGATTTTGTCAATAGAGTCTTTTTCCAAGATCTCTTTAAATCCGTCAGATGATTCTCCCTTCCAACCTTTATAAAGCACATCAAAAAGCAGAGTGCTTTTCCCTGACCCTGAAACACCGGTCACACAGGTAAACAGGTTCAGAGGGATTTGGATATCCATATTTTTTAGGTTGTGTTTGGAAGCTTTTTTTATGGTTATAAACCGCTCAGGCGGTCTTCTCTTTTTAGGAATGCTGATTTCCTTTTCACCTTTCATGTATTGAGAGGTGAGAGTTGAAGATTTGTTCATAAAATCTTTCATATCGCCTGCAAACATGACCTGACCTCCATGTTCTCCAGCTCCCGGACCTAAATCTATCAAGTATTCCGCAGATTTTATGATTTCAGGGTCATGTTCCACCACCAGCACCGTGTTTCCCATTTTCTTAAGAGACTTGAGTATCTTTATGAGCTGGTGATTATCCCTAGCATGAAGACCTATACTGGGTTCGTCCAGGACAAAAAGTGTCCCTACCAGGGAAGAACTGAGAGCGGAAGCGAGGTTGATGCGTTGTGCTTCTCCTCCGCTCAAAGTAAAGGTGATGCGGTCCAAAGTTATATAGTCCAGTCCTACTTCCAAGAGAAATTTAAGTCTGTTTTGGATTTCAGTGATCAGTTTCCCTGAGACATTTTTTTGAAAAGGGGTTAGTTTGATGGAGCGGAAGAAGTCATAGGCTTGTTTCACTGTCTTTTTGGTGACTTCTCCAAGAGAAAGGCCCTTGATTTTCACGTGAAGTGCTTTTTGGTTGAGCCGCATCTGACGGCATTCCGGACAGGGAATGTATTTTCTGTAACGTGCCAGGAAGACCCTCACCTGGACTTTATATTTCTTGCGTTTGAGCCGCTCAAAAGAGCCCATCACTCCTTTATAGGCTCCTTCCCCTTCAAAAACAAAACGCTTTTGTTCTTCAGTCAGTTCTTTAAAGGGCACGTTTGTAGGAATGCCTTTTTTCTGAGCCCGGTCCAGCAGATTCCTCATTCTTCTCCTGGAGGAGGGTTTTGTCAACGGTTCAATGGCTCCTTCCTCAAGGGATAAGTTCTTGTCAGGAACGACCTTATCTTTGTCAATCACAGCCAAGTCTCCGAATCCGTGGCATTTGGGACAGGCTCCCTGAGGATTGTTGAATGAGAAGAGGCCCGGAGTGGGTTCATCATACTGGATTTGGCATTTCTTGCATTCCAACCGGTTTGAGAACACGTACTCTTTTCCGTTCTGAGTATGAACGGAGACAGTTCCTTCTCCTTTTTTCATGGCTGTTTCGAGGGAGTCAACCAGTCTTTCTCTTTCATCTCTATCGAGGGTCAGACTGTCCATAAAGACTTGGATGGATTCATTGCTTTTGATATCAGCCCTATCTAATGAGACCACTTTATTGTTTTGAAAGATACGAAAAAAGCCGTCTTTTTTCAGTTCTTTTAGCTCTTTATCCTGGGTCCAGGGAAAAGTGATGGTGACTTGAGTATGAGCCGGAAGTTTATACAGAGTGTCCACTATGGAATCAATGGTATCTCGCTTCACAGGCCGTCCGCATTCAAGGCAGTGAATGACCCCGATCCGGGCATACAGGATTCGCATAAAGTCGTGGATTTCGGTGACCGTGGCTACTGTGGACCTTGGATTTTTAGTGGTGGCTTTTTGCTGGATGGCAATAGCTGGAGTGATTCCTTCTATTTTGTCTGCATCAGGTTTTTCCATTCTTTCTAAAAACTGCCGGGCATAAGCAGAGAGGGATTCAATAAAGCGGCGCTGTCCGTCCGCATAAAGAGTGTCAAAAGCTAAAGATGATTTTCCTGATCCGGATACGCCGGTGACGATGACCAGTTTGTTTAGAGGAATATCCAGGTCTATGTTTTTTAGATTGTGGACTTTAACGCCTCTCAGTATAATCTTATTATTCATAAAAATCACCGATAATAACTCTCCTGACCTATTCATAAAAAAATGGCGATGTTTTTATTATCAATTTATTTTAAGCGATATACAAGGTTCTTTCAAAAATGACGATTGAAACTATTTTCCTGTTTCGGTATTTCATTTTAATCGCCATTTTTTTACCTTTCAGGCGAGCCGATATTGCTGCATCTGCTTCGTTACAGAGCATTCGTAGTGAAGGACCACGACTTCATGCCCTGCGCCTTGCATCTGCAGCAACCTTGACTCGTGAATAAATCAGGCTATTTATTATAGAAAGAAATACCATTTTAGCAATTTTGAAATGAGTATTGTAGATTGATTTTAAGTCAGGGATTTGAAATAGATTCTCTTTCTTTTGTGCTGTCTTGCCTCATAGTATCTCCAGAAGTTCTGGACTTTGATATTTTCTTCAAGTTCTGCATTTGATTCAGCATAGTCAATCCCTTTTTCGATGCATTTTTTGGACATGTCCGTCATGAACAGGGCATTGACTCCCTTGTTCTGATATTCTGGAAGAACGCCGACCAACAGAATGTCAATCCTTTTGGGATTTTTCATGGCTTTGAGTATAGGTATAAATCCGAACGGCAGCAGTTTCCCCTTAGCTTTTTGAAAAGCCCGGGATAACGAAGGCATGGAGATTTGAAAGCCGATCACTTTATCATTCTTGTCAAGAACGACAGTGGTGTACTCCGGCTGAATGAAAGAAAAATATTTTTTAACAAAGTGATCCACCTGTTTTTTTGTCAGGGGCACAAAACCAAAAAGAGGACTGTAAGCGGCATTGATGACATCAAA
>JAWLEN010000111.1:0-7530 GCA_041686095.1 Candidatus Aminicenantota bacterium | reverse complement strand
TCTTGACCAGCATTTGTTTTTTGGATATAAATGGTAGGTATTTTACAAGCACAGCATACGCCTGTAGCTCAGCAGGATAGAGCGATGGATTCCTAATCCATAGGTCGCCGGTTCGAATCCGGCCAGGCGTACTTTTTTTGACAAACCCAAGAGCTATTTTATACAATAAAAAAAAGTAACCTGTCGAGGCACATTTTCCATTAATTTAGATAAAGGAAAAACTTTGCTTTTTTGAAAGGACTCGTAAATAAATGAAAGCAAGATCAAGAATGAAGTTTACATGTTTTTTATGTTTTGTCCTGGTTATCACAATGACCCCGGCATTTGGGCAGTATTTTGGCCGCAACAAGGTTCAATATGATACATTTGATTTTAAAGTCATGAGCACCCAGCACTTTGATATTTATTTTTATCCGGAAGAAGAAGAGATGGCTCAGCATGCTGCGCGTATGGCTGAACGGTGGTACGCTCGATTATCGCGGATTCTTAATTATGAATTTAAAAACCGACAGATACTGATTCTTTACTCCAGTTCTCCTCATTTTCAGCAGACCACGGCCATATCCGGGATGATAGGAGAGACTACAGGCGGCGTCACGGAAACCCTTAAGCGGCGGATCATACTGCCGCTGGCTCCTTCATTAAAAGAATCGGATCATGTGATAGGCCATGAAATGGTGCATGCATTCCAGTTTGCCATCACATCACAAAATCATTCCAGCATGAACTCAGCCTCTCCCTCTACTTTAAGGCTTCCCTTATGGTTAGTGGAAGGTTTAGCCGAATATTTATCTCTAGGACCAAGGGATGCCCATACAGCTATGTGGATGAGAGACATCACTTTAAGAGAGGAGATCCCCGCCATCAAAGAGTTGGACAAATCACAGTATTTTCCCTACCGATATGGTCATGCGGTATGGGCGTATTTAACAGGACGTTGGGGAGATAAAGTTGTCGCAACGCTGATGAAATCTATAGGTAAAACAGGAGATTATCAGCAGATTCTAAAAAAAGCAACAGGACAATCTTTAGAAAAGCTTTCCGAGGATTGGAAAAGCTCCCTCATGAGTAAATACCAGCCATTGATTGAAAAGACTCAGATAAGACACGATCAGAGTGAGGTGATTATTCAGGCTACTAAAGAAAATCAATTGAATGTTTCTCCCTCTCTCAGCCCCGATGGAGAGAATATAGTCTTCTTGTCCACTAAGGATTTATTTTCTGTGGATCTGTACCTTGCTGATGCCCACACCGGGGAAATCAAAGAAAGGCTGACCCGCACTTCCATCAATCCGCATTTTCAAAGTCTTCAGTTTGTGAAGTCTTCTGGAAGCTGGAATCGGGACGGGGATCGATTTGTTTTTGGCGCGGTTCATAGAGGAGACCCGGTTCTCACTATTTTTAATATCAAGACAGGTGATATGGAGAGAGAGGTTAAGTTTCCTGAATTAGGAGAAATTCTCAATCCAACCTGGTCTCCGGAGGGCCGATTTGTTGTATTTTCGGCTCTTATAGGAGGGTTGACCGATCTTTTCCGCTATGATTTGGAAGAGGATCAGCTAACCCGGTTGACTCATGATGCCTATTCGGATCTTTTTCCCACATGGTCCCCTGACGGAAGTTCCATTGCCTTTGTTACAGACAGATTTTCTACTGATTTAACAGAATTAAATATAGGAGACTATGAACTGGCTCTTTTTGATCCTCAAACAAAAAGCATTCAAAAGGTGCCCGGATTTCGGGCAGCCAAAAACATAAATCCTCAGTGGTCGGCTGATTCAGAGAGCATTTATTTTATTTCAGACCAAAACGGCATTTCCAATATTTATCGGATTCATTTAGGAAGTCAGCAGAAGTTCCAAATCACCCATTTTTATACAGGGGTTAGTGGAATAACATATACAAGTCCAGCTATCTCTTTAGCCAGAGAAAAAGGAGACCTGGTTTATTGTTTTTACCGAGATGGGAAATACGATTTAAAAAAAATTGATTCTGAGGTTTTATCACATATGGAAAATCCGGTTTATGAATTTGAACAAACAAATCCATCTGTTCTTCCCCCTAGAGAGAGACCGGAAGGCGAAGTGGCCCAGCTTCTCAGCAACCCTCTTTATGGACTTCCTGAGGAAAAAACCTATGATTTTCAGGACTACAATCCCAAACTCACCCTAGATTATATCGGTCCACCTCAGGTGGCCATCGGAGTGGATCGTTTTGGAACTTATGGAGGAGGGGGATTGTCTCTCTTTTTTAGTGATATTTTGGGCTATCACAGTCTTTCCACCATGGTCCAGGTCAGCACTCGGATTGCAAATTCCGCCGCGTTAGTGGGATATGAATACACCAAAAACCGATGGAACCTGGGAGCGGCAGTTCAGAGAATCCCTTATGTAACGGGCGGGTTTGCTCAGGATGTGGGAGAGGTTTCCGGAGAACCAGCCTTGATTGAACAGGAATATACTTTTCGGCAGGTTAATTATCAGGTCCAGGGATTAGCATCCTATCCTTTCAACCAGGTTCATAGGTTTGAACTTTCCGGAGGTTACAGTTTTATTAATTTCAGTAGGGAGGTCCGGACTCGATCTTATTCTCTGATCGATGGACTTCAGCTTTCCAAAGACAAAGAAGATCTGCCTGCTCCGGACAGTCTCCATTTTGGTGTAGCTAAAGCAGCCTTGGTGTATGACAGTTCTTTTCTCGGAGCTACCAGTCCTATTTTAGGTCAGAGATACCGGCTAGGAGTCTCTCCGGCCTTTGGAACCATCACTTATTACAACACCATAGCTGATTACAGGCGCTATTTTATGCCGATGCGTCCGTTCACCTTGGCGTTTCGATTCCTTCATTACGGCCGTTACGGGCCAGGGGCAGAAGACAGTCGTCTTTACCCTTTATTTGTTGGTTATCATAGTCTAGTCCGGGGTTACAGCACCAATTCTTTCAGTGCTGAGGAATGCGGTGAAGAGGGTTGTCAGGTGTATGACCGTTTGATTGGGAGCAGAATAATGGTCTTTAATGCTGAGCTTCGTTTTCCACTGTTCCGCGTATTAGGGATAGGGGAAGGTTTTTATGGAGTTTTCCCCATTGAATTCAATGCCTTTTTTGATAGTGGACTTGCCTGGCGGAGTGATGATAAGGCCTGGTTTTTAGGAGGGGACCGCAAACCTGTATCCAGTGCAGGAATAGGACTCCGAGCCAATTTATTCGGATATGTGATTTTGGGAGCTCATCTGGTCCATCCCTTTAACCGTCCCCAAAAAAATTGGTACTTCCAGTTAACCTTTACCCCTGGTTTTTAACGTTTTTTTTAATTTATTTTGAATTTTTTCTCTTCTCCTGCGACTCAACTTAAACCCTTTTTCTATACAAGGAAAAGCAGGAGATCAAAGTGAATCATAAAAATGAAAGCACAGCCAAGAAGGCGGGGAGTGGGGGTCCAGACAGAAATAAGACTAAAGAACAGCTTATTGAAGAACTTAATGTATTGAGAGAAAGAGAATTGGATAGAGATAAAATCAGAATGGAACAGAGTCAAACCAAGCTGGAGTTAAAAAGAGCTAAAAGAGCTTTAAAAACATTAAGTTCTTGCCATAAAGCCATGGTCCGGTCTGTCAATAAAGAGGATTTGCTTCGGGACATATGCCAAATTATAGTTGAAGAAGGTGATTACAGTATGGCGTGGGTAGGATTAGCTGTTGATGATGATAAGAAAAGCATAAAGCTTTTAGCAAAGTCAGGAAATACAGATAGGTACTTTGAAAACATGAACATGAATTGGTCTGACGGCAACTGCCCTGAAGGCACAGCCATAAGGACCGGCAAACCCTATGTGGTCAAGGATATTCTCTCCAATCCTGATATCATGCCTTGGAGGGGAGAGGCTTTAAAACAAGGATTTTCTTCAGTGGTGTCTCTTCCTTTAATGAGCAATGGTCGTCCTTTTGGGGCATTGAGTATTTATTCAAGTGAGACTCATGTTTTTAATGAAGAGGAAGTCGATCTTTTAAAAAGATTAGCTGATAATTTGGTATATGGAGTGGTCGCTATACATACCCATAAGAAGCTGAATTGGGCTGAAGGAGAGGCCAAAAAAAGCCTGAGTAAATTAAGGAAGGCGTTTGGAGCCATCATACAGGTTCTGGAAAAAACAGTGGAGATACGCGATCCTTACACAGCAGGGCATCAAAGACGAGTGGCTGATTTGGCTCGTCTCATTGCCATGGAAATGGGTCTAAGTAATGACAGGATAGATGGGATCAAAATAACTGGAATCATCCATGATATAGGGAAGATCCATATCCCTGCTGAGATATTGAGTAAACCCAGAGCTTTGACAAGCATAGAGTTTAGTCTTATCAAAACACATCCCCAAGTAGGAGCTGATATATTAAAGGCCATCGATTTTCCCTGGCCGGTGGATCAAATAATTCTCCAGCACCATGAGAGAGTGGATGGTTCCGGATATCCGTATGGATTGTCTAAAAGAGACATCCTTTTGGATGCCAGGATCCTTGGGGTGGCTGATGTGGTGGAAGCCATGGCTTCCCACAGACCCTACCGGCCTGCGTTGGGGATTGACAAAGCTCTAAAGGAAATATCTGATAACCGGGGAGTTTTGTACGACAGAGACGTGGTTGATGTTTGTCTTAAGCTTTTTAAAGAAAAAAATTATAGATTCGAAAACTAAAAAACAGGGCCATAGTACCTATTCACCCTTTTTCACATAGTTTTATTTTTCTTTACCTGCTATCCCATAATTTGTCATTTTTATAAAAAACTGGTATATCCTTGAAAGCAAGACAAGAAATGGTCATTGCTAATTTTTTATGAATAGTCAGGTAAAATATTAATATCAAGTTTATAAACCTGTTTTTATATATGTATAATAGAAAGAAAATTTTTGTGAGGTACATATAAATCATGAGCCATTCAGCACGAATCATAAAACAAACCACAGTATTGGTATGGATAATCGTCTTGTTAATAAGTTCCTCTGCATGTTTGGAAAAAGGAATTCAGAAGGATGTTGAATCACCTAAGTATGTGTTTCTTTTTATTGGGGATGGAATGGGATTATCTCAGATCCATGCAGCTGAAATATTTCAGGGGGCTTTAAACGGAGATGAAATCGAAATCCAGAAACTTAGCTTTTCTCAATTTCCCGGCACTGGGTTGATGACTACTTTTTCCTCCAGCTCTTATATAACAGATTCTGCAGCCTCAGGAACAGCCATGGCCAGCGGTAAAAAAACCATGAACGGAAGAATCAACATTGATGAAGAAAATAAGGTTGAGTTTAAAACTATTGCAGAAATGGTTAAGGAAAAAGGAATGAAAATAGGGATCATATCTAATGTTTCTCTGAATCATGCCACTCCAGCTTGTTTCTATGCAAAGGTGACCAGCCGATGGCATTATTATGAAATAGCTAAACAAATGGTGGAGAGTGAGTTTGATTTTTTTGGAGGAGGAGGCATCAAATATCCATCGGGAAGCAAAGGGCTTCGGACTGATGTCCTGGAATTAGCCAAACAGAAAGGATATAAAGTCATTCAGTCACAAGATGAATTTCTTTCACTGGGGAAAGAAAATAACGGCGAAAAAATCATTGCCTTGAATGAAAAACTCACTTTAGACATCGCCATGCCTTATCGTATTGATGTCAACGGAAATGACCTCTCTCTTGCTGATTATGTGGATAAATCCATTGAACTTTTGAATAATGATAAAGGCTTTTTCATGATGGTGGAAGGGGGTGAAATTGACTGGGCTGCTCATGATAATGATGCAGCCACTTTAATAAAAGAAGTCCAGGATTTTAGTCATGCGGTCCAACGGGCGGTTCAATTTTACAAACAGCATCCTGAGAACACCCTCATTGTGGTGACAGCTGACCATGAATGCGGGGGTATGGGACTGGGTTCGATCTTTTCCGGTTACAGCCAGTCACTGGAAGTTCTTAATGGCCAGACCACCTCTTTAAAAAAATTTAGTGATGAGTATATCAAACCTTATAGGGTGGGTAAAGATGAGCAGGAATGGAATCTGGATGATTTTATGCCTTTGATCAAAGAACATTTCGGGCTTATAAAAATAAGCCAAGCGGAAGAAGAAAAACTGCGGGAAAGAGCCTATCAAGGGGATAAAAAAGCCCAAAGAGAACTGAGAAGAGTTCTTTCAACCAAAGAGTATAAGGAGCTGCAGAGTTCTTTTCAGGATTCTAACAACGCTCTGTTTGGATTTACATTGGTTAAGATCCTCAATCAAAAAGCAGGAATCAGCTGGACCAGTGATGCTCATACTGCGGTTCCTGTCCCTGTTTTTTCCATAGGAAGAGGTTATGAAAAATTTGTGGGTTATTATGACAATACTGATTTATTTAACAAGCTGTCAGAAGTGATGAAAGCCAACAGTTAACAGGATGAAATTCAGCCAAACCTGAATTTCGTCCTCTTTATCAACTTGAGATTTTCAGAGATATGTGTTAAAAAAATTATTTAATACTGAAGTTTTGAAGTTTAGAATAAGGAGCCTTTTATGAAGAGGAAGGAACGAAGAAAACTGAAGAGTAATGAATTATTTGATTTTTTGAACAGAGCTTATGATTTAGCAAAAAAGAGATCCAAACAAATAGCCATTGTCATAGGGGCTCTGGCTGTTGTTTTTCTTGTCTTCCTTGTTTCCAGATATATCAAGGCTCAAAACTTGGAAAAACAAAGTGAGTTATTAGCCCAGATAAACAATTTAAATCAGCAGATATATGAGGACCCTGAAAGCATCCAGGAATTAAAAGAGCTGGCAGATAAAGGAAAATTCACCCGAATGGGTTATATATTCCTTGCAAAATATTACATAGAGAAAGAAGAATTTGACAAAGCGCTCAGTGCTTTAGAAAATATTCCTGAATCTAAAAAGGATATTGTTTATTACCAGGGTCAGCTTCTCAAGGCAAAGATATTTAATGAAAAAAAGGAATTAGACCCAGCACTGGATATTTATCAAAAAATCGAGGAAGCCAAGCCCCGTTACCTTTCTTTAGATATTGTGCTTTTTAAAAAAGCAGAGCTCTTTGCAGAGAGAGGAGACAAAGAGAAGGCTCTTGAGATATATAGAAAACTTTCTGAAGATTACCCCCAAACTTATTATGGATACGAAGCCTCTCAAAAAATCGCTCAATTAGAGGAAATAAAATAAGAACTTCGTTGAAAATTTATATAAAAGTATTATAATAATTCCTTAATTTTACTTAGGAGGCAAAAATGGCTTATATGATTACTGATGAATGCATAAACTGTGGTGCCTGTGAACCAGAATGTCCAAATGAAGCAATCAGTGCTGGAGATGAAATTTATGTCATTGATCCTGATAAGTGCACAGAATGCGTGCCTCATTATGATGAGTCACAGTGTGCAGCTGTTTGTCCCGTAGACTGCTGTGTACCTGATCCAGAACACAAAGAAACTCGTGAGGAACTGGAGGCTAAAGCAAAAAAGCTGGGATAGTTTTCTAAATCATTAATATTTCATTTAC